>CAZPDW010000124.1:0-6144 GCA_964585535.1 uncultured Pirellulales bacterium | reverse complement strand
CTTCGAGCATATAGCGGATAGTGGTGCTTGAGACCCTTACCTTCTGGCCCGTAGCGAGTTGCGTCAGCCGGGCCGGTACGACAACAAGCTCGAAGCTGTTTTTAGCAGCCATTTTGCGAAGGGTGTCGATGTTACCGGCCCTGGCGGCGCCGAAGTTGAAATCGTCTCCTTCAGCGATGACGGCGGGTTTGACGTCGCTGACGAGAAACTTATCGACAAAATCAGCCGGCGAGAGTTTCAGCAAGCTGGCGGTGTCCTTGAGAACAATGAGATAATCAACGCCGGCCTCGGCGAGCAGATGGGCCTTGTATTCGAGCGGTGTCAGGACGCCGGGCGCCTTGTCGGGGTGCAAAATCGCCACCGGATGCGGCTCGAAGGTCATTACTACCAATCGCGTGTTCCTTTCGGCGGCTATTTGCAGGCCGACGGCGATGATTTCCTGATGGCCGATATGGACACCGTCAAAATTGCCGACGGTGAGCACACAACGTGCAGGAAGCTGACCAAATTCTGTTATCGTCCTGAGAATCTTCATTGTGCAATTTCCCGCTCCATTCCAAACGGTATCGAGCGCACGTTCGATGGAGCTTTGGTTTTGGCTCAGGACAGTAATTTACTACGATGGTGCAGAATCTGCAACGGCTTTATAGGCGGCTGGAGTCACCGGGATATTCGTTCTTTAGCTGCTTGCGGACACCCATTGCCTTTTCTTTGTCGCCTAATCTGTCGTAGCAGGCGGCAAGCATATCAAGGGCGGATTTGTAGTAATCGAATGGGTCGGATGCAAGTTCGGCAGGTGTTTCGGGGCCTAAATCCACGACCTGTACAAAGTACGGAACGGCTCTTTTGTATTTCCGGTCAACGGCAAAAATCGTTCCCAGTTGGAAATATGCGAGCCGGTTGCCGGAGTCGATGTTTATCGCGGTAAGAAAGGTGTTGACGGCCTGGTCTATGTCAAACTGTTTTTTGTAGCTGCCGGCCATTATGTTCCAGGCGCGATTGTTGGCCCTGTCGATGAAGAGGACCTTACGGCACTGTCTGATGGCGTTGTTATACATACCGTAGTTCGAGTATGCCTCGGCCCTGCTGATTAAGCGATTTACGAGCAGCGGTTTCATAAGGAACATAGTCCCGACGACAAACAGCACACTAAAGGACCATCGGGTGGCGGGTTTAATTGATTCGTATCGGTGTGCCGGGCGGTCGCAGTTTTGATTGTGTTCAGCCATAATAAAGTTTCTCAGCCGACGAAGATAAAGTAAATACCCGAAGCCATAAGTACGTTTCCGGCCAGAAGCTCGATTCGTGCTTCAAGGCGGTGAATCCTTGGAGCGAGATACACAATGAGGTCGCTTTTCAGCAAGCTCGTTGACAGGACGACGGCAAGGACCGGAAAACTCTGGCCGAGCGCGAAACTAAAGAATATCAGGACGGCGTAGGCCGAGAGGTCCTGCGTTACGACCAGGGCCGCTATCGCCAGCAGGACGCTGCCGCAGCACGGGCAGGTCGGCATTTCGAGCAATGCGAAGAATATGCCGAAAACAAACGGACCGATGTACCTGAGACGCCACAGAGAGTTTTTAATTTCGAGGGTGGGATGAAGGAACCTGATATTCAGCAGGCCGGCGACAAACAGGCCGGAGATAAGCAACAATGCACCAAGCATCCAGAATATGTACTTGTTAATCTGGATGAATGCGAAGGCGAGATTTCCCATAAGGCCGAAGAAGATGCCGAGTGCGGTGTAGCTTACGACGAGGCCGGCGACGAAAAGGACGGTAACGAAGACGGCTCTGCGTTTTGAATCGGCGGCCCCTGCTACGTAACTCAGTACGACCGGCACCCGCACTATGGTGCAGGTGCTTAGAGAGGCGAACGCGCCGACCCAGAAAACGAGGAGTATAGCCAGAAACGGCGAGTCGTTCACTAATTTTTGAATGGTTAAGACCATTACAATACCCTGCATTCAAATCCTCGTCAGCCGGGCCGCGGATGAAACCCGCAGAGATTCGCCCCCACGACGACAGTACTATTTTTCGGACTGATTGGGGTGCGACTTGAGTTAAGCGACGCAAACCCGACCACAAATCAACTGAGCCGGTAAATTGCTTCGTTAAAGCTAAGTTTTTTACACATAAGAGGTTATAACAATTTGCGAAAAATCGGTAAAAACTGTTTGCAACTTAGTTGCATTTGGTTAGAATGACCGATTATGGCGGTTCGCCGTTGTGTGGGCCGGGAAGAGCGAAAAGCAGAGGTTGTAAATGTCAGCCAAACAGACGGCAAGGCAAGTGCTGAGAGAGCTTAAGGCGCATGCGCCGTTCACGATGTTCGGGGCGGTGGTGGGCGTGGGCTTTATGCTGCTGTTCAGGAACCTCTCCGCGGGGGCGGAGTTCAAGCTGTTTTACATATTTCACCCGACGCACGTCGTTCTCTCGGCGATAGTGACGGCATCGATTTTCCGGCTGCACGAGAGGACCAGGAGCTTTGTGATAGTGCTTCTCGTCGGTTATTTCGGTTCAATCGGCATAGCAACACTGAGTGATTCGATTATTCCATTTTTTGGTGAGAGCGTCCTTGGGATAGCAGTTCCTGAGGCACATATAGGTTTTATTGAGAAATGGTACATTGTGAATCCGGCGGCCTTTTTGGGCGTATTTATAGCGTATTTTATGCCGCGGACGAAGCTGCCGCACGCAGGTCACGTCCTGATAAGCACATGGGCGTCATCGGCGCACGTTATGATGAATATGCAGCAGGAACTTACGGCAGTTATGACTATTGGTTTTTTCATAGTGCTGTTCATCGCCGTCTGGGTGCCCTGCTGTGTCAGTGACATAGTTTTCCCGATGTTGTTCGTCAAAAACGATACGGCCTTGCACGGTCACGGACGCAAACAGGAGGAAAAATTGGAGCAGTCACGGTGAAGTCGGTTGCCGGCAAAAAGGTTGAGCAGTTGCTCAGCAAGGTAAATCTTCGGCGGACCGGTGCGAGGATGTCTGTACTGTCGGTCCTGGTCGATGCCGGCAAGCCGCAGAGCGCCCGCCAAATCGCGAGCAGGCTCGGTCCCGACTGCCCGGACAAGGTTACGATTTATCGCGTGCTCGAGACGTTGGTGGGCGCAGGGCTGGTTCACAGGGCGTTTTTACAGAAGAGAAGCTGTTACTACGAACGTTCGGACAGATGCACCGAGAGCCAGTGTCATCCGCACTTTACCTGCGTTAAGTGTGGGGGGACATACTGCCTTACGGAGGTGACGATTCCTATGGCGGAAAGTCCCTACAAGGGCTTTACCATCCGGCATCAGCAGGTCCGGCTTGAGGGGCTGTGTCCTGCGTGCGGCGGTGGTTTTTAGTTGTGTCGGCTCTATAATTTCGAGGTTTTAGAAAAGTTTTAATACCTTGGCAATAGTGAACAGGCCGAGGGTGATTGTGAGCACTGCAATCGCCAGCTTGAGGTTCCTGTCGCTTATAATCTTGACGCTTTTGGCTGAGAGCGGAACGGAAAATACTGCGCCGACGATGACCCAGGGGGCCAGATGCCAGTCGAGCGGGCCCTTTGAGATGAGTAGATATGCAATGACTCCGACCAGGCAGGTCAGTCCTTCGGCGAGGGATGTAATGCCGACGGCGCTTCTGCCTTCGACGCCCGAGAGGACCTGGCCGCTCGTGACGAGGGGCCCGTATCCGCCGCCGCTCATTCCCTTGTTGAACGAGGCGACAATACCGAGAATTGTTATTTTCTTCCAGGAGAATTTGAAGCGCCTGTTTATGAATATCAGTATTATCAGGCCCATTGACAGGACAAGACAGCCGATATAAAGCTTTAACCAGAACCTGGGGATGCTCACTGCCACGAAGACGGCGGCAACCGTACCGATTACACTACACCCGCCTAACAACAGGGCGACCTTAAGATGCTTTGGCACTGTTTTTTTGAAGGTCTCGATGTAACCAAGTGGGCTGAGCAATTTGGTGATTTTGAAGATGTCGGCCGATTTTGGTTTGAGGTCAACGTTTCCTTCGCGGTGATGGAAGAACCCGGCCAGCAGGCCCGTAATCAGTTCCGAGAGCAGCACGACCGGCACAATCTGCATCGGGCTAAAGCCCATCAGCAGAAAAACCGGCGTCAGAGTTGTTCCGTATCCCATACCTAATGTGGAATCCATATATTCGCAGAAAAAAGCGAGTACCGGCACCACAAAGAACTGCCAGGTTTCCATATTTACTCCTCCAGTTTCACTTTCTAAACATCCAATTTCGTTTTCTAAAAAACTGCGGCGGATTAGGCGCCGATATCAGGCCAGGTCTGAGAGTTTCACGGCCTGAAGTCTGTTCGCAACGTAATCCCTTATTTCTCTGAAAAGCTTTGTGATTTTCTTTTCTTTTTCGAGAGGGGTATGTGAGAAGAAATACCGGCTTACCGATTCGGTCGGCGCCAAAGGTCCGTCCATAAGTCGTACTATTTCTGCGAGCGAAATTTTTGAGGCCGGCTTTGCCAGGGCGCAGCCGCCGGCTGTGCCCCGTTTTGTTTTGATGTATCCGCCCCGTTTCAGTATTCCGAACAGAAGCTCAAGATACTTCTTCGAGATGTTGTAATGGGAGCATATCTGTTCGATTTTAATGAACCCGTCTTTCCGGTGTCGTGCGATATAAACAAGAGCCAGTATCGAGTATTCACTTTTTGTCGTAAGCTTCATTTCGCCTTTTTCCTTATTTAGCTTGTCTATAGACATTATAGGCAAGACCGTATGTTTTGTCAAGAGAAAAATGTTTTTTTGAAGCAGGTTTAACATAGCGGCTATGTTGCACACAGAGCAGGCGAGATTAGCGAGCCGTGCGGCAGTGGCTTTATTTGGGTGATAGTATGGACAAAAGGTGCGGTGTAGATTAACATAGGGCCTATGGAAATGTATCCACTGAAATTTGAGCCGATATTCAAGCGGCGTATATGGGGTGGGCGGAAGCTGCGTGAGGTCTTCGGGAAAGACATCCCGGCGGGTGAAAGAATAGGAGAGAGCTGGGAATTGGCCGATTTGCCGGATGACAAATCGGTGATTGCAAACGGCGAGCTGGCCGGTCAGACCATTAGAGAAGCCGTCGAAAAGTGGCCCGAAGAGATAACAGGAGAAGCGAATTTCTCGCTACCCTTTCCTCTGCTGATAAAAATTCTCGACTGTGAAGAGGTGCTGAGCGTCCAGGTTCACCCGGATGCCGAGGCGGTCGGGCGGATGGGCAAAGGGAATATGAAGACGGAATGCTGGTATGTGATTCGGGCGGCGCAGAACGCGGTGATTTACAAGGGTTTGAAAGACGGCGTAGGAAAAGAGGACTTTTTAACGGCGATAGAGAATGGCACGGTCGAGCAGACGCTGAGGAAAATCGAGGTAAAGCAGGGCGAATGCCACATTCTGCCGGCGGGGACGACGCACGCGATAGGGGCGGGTCTCTTGATGGCTGAGATTCAGACGCCGTCCGACACGACGTACCGTGTTTTCGACTGGAACCGGCTTGACGACGGTGGTAAGCCGCGGCAGCTTCACATTGAAGAGGCGCTGCAGTGCATTCACTTTGACTCGTCGGCGGACGACCTGTCGGTAACTACGGTCGGTCGGCTTGTGGATTGCGAGTATTTCAAAATCGACAAAGGGCATCAGGCGGGCGGCTGTGAGCTTCTCTTGTCGCCGGGTAAAATGAAAACACTGATTATATTGACGGGATCCGGGACTATTCTGGGCCGGGATGGTGAGACGATGAATTTCAGAGCGGGTGAAACGATACTGGTCCCGGCTGTTTATATGGGTGCAATGACGTTTGCAGATGAAAGTGAGTACCTTACGGTGACAATCTGACAGAGTGACATCATAAAGGCGTAAGAGATGAAAGAAGTGCTGATGCAGGTTCCATTTTTCGATTTGAAGGCCCAGTATGTCGAGTACAGGGCCGAGGCGCTGCAGGCGATTGAGGAGGTCTGTGAAAGCCAGATGTTCTGCTTGGGGCCTGCGGTAACGAGATTCGAGGAGCAAATCTGCGATTATATCGGCTGCAAATACGCCATAGGCGTTTCGAGCGGCACCGATGCGCTGCTTATCAGCTTGATGTCGCTCGGACTCGGGCCGGGCGATGAGGTGATAACGACGCCGTT
>CAZPDW010000123.1:0-6176 GCA_964585535.1 uncultured Pirellulales bacterium | reverse complement strand
GGTGAGCCGACATTTAGCACAATGCTGATGCTGGATGACGGGGCGCACGGTGACGGCGGGGCCGGTGACGGTGTGTTTGGCGCCGAGTTGCCTGCCGAGCCGAACGGGACGATTGTTGAATTTTACATTGAGACTACCGACGCGGGGACCAACTCGCGGACATGCCCTGCGCCTGCGGACGTGGACGGGACGCCGGAGCAGGTGACAAATCTGCTCTATATCGTGGACGACTCGTTTGAGGCCAACTGGTACGGGGGGCGCCAGCCGCTTTACTACATAATTATGACCGATGCGGAATTCCTGCACCTTCAGGATATAGGCGATACCAATTTCACCGAGGCAATCAGGGAATACAGAACCAACGCCCACATGAACGCCACATTTATCAGTGTCGATGGACTCGATATGAAGCTGCGCTATAACGTGGGCGTTCGCAACCGGGGCCAGGGCACACGACGAATGCCGCCGATGAACTACCGCATCGACTTCAGGCACGACCAGTCCTGGAAAGATATCACCGAGCTGAACCTCAACAGCGAATATACCTACCTTCAGCAGGTGGGCAGCCAGATATTCCGCTTAGCCCGGCTGCCCGCAGCCGAGTCAGCGGCCGTGCAGGTGAGAGTCAACGGGCGGAACCTGTCCATCGACGGCGAGAGAATGTACCACACTTACGTGCGCCTCGAAGTTATCAACGACGATTTTGCAGCCGAGCATTTTCCGGGCGACGGGGACGGCAACGTCTATAAGGCGGCGCCTCTCGGCTACAGCGCCAATCTGGAATATCTCGGCACGAATCCGCTGGACTACAACAACGCCGGCTACTCCAAACAGAGCAACGAGGCCGAGAACGACTGGGACGATTTATTCGAGCTGACTAACATAATCCAAAACGAGCCGGATGTCACTTTCGTAAGTGAAATGCAGCGGGTGGCCGACACCGAGCAGTGGCTGCGCTGGTTCGCCGTCCATTCGCTCACCGATAACAACGAGACCAACCTCGGCAACGGGTACGGCGACGACTATTATATGTATCGGGGCGTTTCCGACCCGCGTTTCGTTCTCGTAGCTTACGACCTCGATACCATCCTGGGTATGGGTGATAAGCCGGTTACCACGGATTACTCGATATTCAGGGCGGCGGACGGGTGGTATCCACGGAACACAATCAACCGATTCCTAAGACATCCCGTTTTTGCATGGCGGTATTATGAAATATTCGATGAGCTTATTAATACCGTATTCGAGCCGAAAAATATCGCCGCGCTGTGCCTAAACTCCGCGGGTGATTACCTGCCTGTTGAAACAATTGCCCAGATAAAAAACCACGTCGCGGCCCGAAACGCTCAAGTTCTGGCTCAGTTAAACGGGATTGTGAGACAGCTTACGGTGAACAGCGACCTGCCAATCCTCAATGGATACCATCGCACCACGAGTAATGTCACGAGCGTTTACGGCGTCGCCAATCCGCTGTACACGCGTTCGGTTTTGGTCAACGGCCAGCCGGCGGCCTGGTCGGACAACGACGACAACTGGTCCACCGGCAATACCATATCGCTTAATCCCGGAATCAACCGCGTTATAGTCCGGACGTTCGACGACCTGGCCGGTGCGGGCAGTGAGCTTGAGACCGAGCACATCGATATATGGTATGACGACGGCAATGAGAGCACACTGGCCGGTACAGTCGCCGGGCCTGATACGGTTCTGGATGCCGCCTCAGGCCCCTGGCACGTGACCGCCGATGTTACTGTTGGCGCAGGTATAACGCTAACCATCGAGCCGGGCACGACGCTTTTCTTCGATGCCGGCTGCGGCATCACGGTCAACGGCCGGCTCGTTGCAGAGGGGACGGAATACCAGCGAATTCATCTGACCAAAACGCCCGGAGCCGGCTCGAACTTCGATGGCATTGCCTTTGTCAACTCGCTCGAGGACAGCCGAATGGCTTATCTCGATATGGAATACGGCGACGTTCAGGGCCAGTGCATTTTGGTAAACAGTTCGCAGTTACTCATCGACAACGTCACCTGGGCCGGCGTCAACAGCACCATACTCGAGCTTTCGCACCCGTCGCTTATCGTCCGCAACTGCGCGCTGCCTTCAATGACCGATGTCGAGCTGGTTCATGGGGCGAACCTTACAGGCGGTGAATACCTTATCTTCGAGCAAAACACCTTCGGCACAACGACCGGGTACAAGGACATCATCGACTTTTCCGACTGCAAAAAGCCGGGACCGATTCTGCAGGTGTATAACAATACGTTCCTCGGCGGCCAGGACGACGGCCTGGACCTCGACAACGCCGATACCTATATCGCAGGCAATACCTTCACGAGCTTCGCCGGCGGCTCGGCCACCAGCACCAGCAGCGCCATCGCCACCGATTTGAATTCCGAGATTGTCGCCGTCGGAAATATATTCCTCAACAACGACCACGCCGTCCTGCTCAAGGGCTACGCCGCCATAAGGGCCGAGAACAATACCTTCGTCAACTGCTCTGTTGCCGTAATCAACTTCCAGGAAGACGAAATCGTTGACCCGGGCGCCGGCGCGGAGCTTAAAGCGAATATCTTCTGGCTCAACAACGATATCTTCCAGAACGACTACGGCGCAAGCCCCGCCATTACCGCCAACTACAATATCATTGCCGGCGAGTTTCACTACCTCGGCACGGGCAATATCGACGCCGACCCGGTCTTTGTCGATGAGCAGAGCGATTTTCACTTGAAGCCGGATTCGCCTGCAATCGGCGCCGGGCCCAACGGCGGCGACATCGGCGCTTATGCCACTGAAGGAGCCAACGTAACCGGCGAGCCGGACGGGACTACTTACCGCACCGATGCGACGCTTACCATTGGCGGGCCGGACATCGTTGCTTACAAATACCGCGTCAAAGATAATGAAATATACACCGGCTTCAGCGGCGAGACGGACGTCAGTGTCCCCATTGAATTAACGGCTTTGAGCAACGGCCATTCTTATACCGTCTATGTCAGAGGCCAAAACTCGCTGGGCGACTGGCCCGGCGAGCCCAATGGGAACGCTTCAAAAACCTGGACGGTCGATACGAGCTATTCGCGATTGCGAATCAACGAGCTCCTCGCCCACACGCACGGCCCAACCTGGGACCTCGTCGAGCTGTACTATGACGGCCCGGCGCCGCTGAACCTGCAGGATATGAGTATGACAGACGACCCCTGCCTGCCGAGAAGATTTGTCTTCGGCAGCGTTACTATGAATCCCGGCGACTATAAGGTGCTATTCGCCGACACGAATGCCGGAGACGACCACCTGGGCTTTGCGCTCAGCAGCTTCGGCGAAGGGCTGTATCTTTACGATACCGTCGCCAACGGCGCCGGCCTTATAGACTACGTAGAGTTCGGCCAACAGATAAACAACTACACTTTGAGTCGATTTCGTGGCGACCGGTGGCTGCTGGGTGTCCCCACCTTCGGCACCGCCAACGTCCGCCAATCACTCGGCAATTCCACAAAGCTTAAAATCAACGAGTGGCTCGCCAACGGCGAAACGCTCTACCAGGATGATTTTGTCGAGCTCTATAACCCCACCCCGCTGCCCGTTTCGCTCGGCGGCCTGTACCTGACCGATAAGTTTGTATCAAGACCCGGCAAGCACCGCATCGCCGATTTGAGCTTTATCGACCCGAACGGCTATGCCGTTTTTATCGCCGACGACGACGAGACAATCGGCCCGAGCCATCTGAACTTCAAGCTCTCTTCGGAAGGTGAAATTTTAGGTGTTTTTGACGGCGACCTTACCGAAATCGACAGTGTCGTCTTCGGCCCGCAGACGACGGACGTCTCGCAGGGACTTTCCCCCGACGGCTCGGATTACTACGGCTTCTTCGCCGCACCGACGCCGTGGCAGGCAAATCCGAATGTCCCGCATCCCGAGCTGCCGACGCCGACATTCGACTCGGCAAGCCAGGCCGGCAGCACCGGCGAGGGCTCGACACTTGGCTTTCCACATTCAATCGGCTTGGGCGGCAACCGGCTTCTCACGGTCGGTCTGCAGGCGGAAACAACGTCGGCAGCCGTTGCTAATCTGACCGTTCAGAGCGTTAAGTTCAACGGCGTTGACCTTACAAGGGCGGGCGGCGAGCTGATTACGTCGGACACCTATTCCTTAGGTGCCGAACTGTGGTATATGCTCGATGCCGCTCTGCCGCCGGCGGGTACATATACGGTTCAGGTCACGTACTCCGGCAGCGTCCGTGCCGTCACCTGCGGCGCCGTCTCACTTACCGGCGTCGTCCAGGCCGCACCCGAGGACGTGGCCGGCAGCACCGCCACCGACAATCCCATCGCATCGACGGTCAGCGCCTCTGCCGGCGCCTGGGTAATTGACTCGGTCGGATGCGGAAATGACGCCGGCAGCTTCACAACTCTGTCCGCCGGAGCCGTAAAACGCTACCAGGCAAAAGGTTCGCCCGGCTCACCCCTCTATGGCTGTGTCGGCGCCGGCAGCACGACAGCCGTTTCCTCGGCCGGGCCTGTAACCGTCCAGTGGAGCTGCACCGCCGTCAACCGGATGGCACAGGTGGCCGCTTCTTTCGCGATGCTGCCTTAGCCCCAGCCGTCTAAACCATTAGCGGTTGTAAAATGTAAATCGGGGTTCTCGGCCTGCCACAAAAAAAATAAGCCCTTATCTTGCAAGGGCTTATGAATCGGGGTGACTGGATTCGAACCAGCGGCCTCCTGCTCCCAAAGCAGGCGCTCTAAGCCAAGCTGAGCTACACCCCGAAAGTACAGCCGGCGACCCTTCAAAAAGACATTCTACACAAACTCGTCGGCCCCTGCAACACAATGATACCCGGTCGACAGGACGGTGGAAAGGCCCGAAAGATGGTTTTGGCTGCCACAAGACCCGTTTTCGCCAAAAATAGCTTGCAAACAGGTGGCTTTGGCGGTATAATCGTATTGTTAGGTTTGTACGTTTTGGACGGCAGCTCTTACCGGCGGTTCCGGTGGAACTGTTGTAATAGCTAAAGTAGAGGGAAAAATAATTATGGCAGGTATGTTCTATTCGAGAAAAGAAGCCGCAGAGAAGCTCAATAAGACCGACGGTGAGATTGACGGCCTTGTAAAGCAGGGCCGGCTGCGTGAATTTCGTCACGGCGAGACGCTGATGTACAAAGTAGATGAAGTTGATGCCTTGGCCGGTGAGGTCGCCGTCACTGAGCAGCCGCAGCAGGCCGAGACAGACCTTGAAGCGGAGCAGACGCCGACGACCGAAGAAACTCTCTCAGCCGAGGAAACTCCCCTTATTGAGGAAGCGCCATCCGTTGAAGAGTTGTCTATTGACGAAGATGTACCTACGCTTGAAGAAGCCCCCGCTCCGGAAAAGACATCCGGTCCCGATGCGGATGAGATATCGCTGGCGTCGGAGGCCGAGCCGTCGGAAGAAAAACCTGAGCAGATTGAGTTGAGCGATGCGGACACGGCCATCGTCGATGAAGGAATAAACGTCCTCGGCGAGACCGACACAAAAGACGTTTTCGACGAGCTAAAGCCGGAGGATGAAGGAGCGGAACTGTCCGACCTCGGCGAGACCTCCGTCGCCGCTGCGGACGAAGCTTCACTTGAAGAGATTGAGCAGGACGTGAATCTGGACACGTTTGGCAGCGGTTCCGGGCTACTGGATCTTTCACTGCAGGCCGACGACACCTCACTGGGAGGAATACTGGACGAGATTTATACTCAGGAAGGCGAAAGTAAACCGGCCGGTGAAGAGGCGGCCGCCGGCTCAGCGGCGGAAATGGCCGCCGAGGCGGAGCAGATGCTGGGTGAAGAGGAGTTTGTCGAGCCGCAACCTGTCCCGGCCGCGCCGGTTATGGCAGCCGCGTACGTCGAATCGGAGCCGGATACGATAAGCAACTTCCTGGGTTTTATGATGTTCATTCCTTTGGCGGCCGTCATCTACACGACAATGGTGGTCGTGGCGGGCTCTCGCAACATAATGCCTCGCGCCCTTACGCTTGTCCAGGGCTATGTCTGGTACGGCGTAATTGGTCTGGCTGTGCTCTCGGTCCTGATAGTGGGTGCGGCTTTCACGATGAGCGGCGAGAAAAAACCCAAAAAGCCGAAGGTCAAAAAGCAAAAGCCGCCCAGGCCCAAGAAGGAAAAGAAGCCGAAGAAGAAAAAAGAGAAGAA
>CAZPDW010000122.1:0-6198 GCA_964585535.1 uncultured Pirellulales bacterium | reverse complement strand
ACCATCAACGGCTCGAATATCTGCGGGGTCGTTATCCAGCGCGAATAGATATCGTTATCGACGTTGATTTGATTGAGCGTCTTCGGCTCGACACGGAACGCCCAGATTAGCCAGTCGCCTTCATCGGGCGTATATGCCTGCCGCTCTGCCCCGCCGTCGCCGCCCTGTGCCGGCTGCTGCTGCGATACACCGGTTCCTTCGATAATATCATCGAGTCGATTCAGCGCCTCGTAAAACCGGTCGGACTGAATCATCGAGACAATCTGCAAAATGATAACCGTGCCGAGCAGGACAAACAGGAAGAACTTGACGATGCCTCCGCGTCCGTTCATAAAACCAAACCTCCAATGTTTGGCGAAACAATCCTGCCCGCCGGTTCAAGAATACGCCCCCGCCTCACAATTTAGGAAAACGGCACTCCACGGTCATATTCTACTGCTGCGCCGACCTGGCCGGCGGGTCCGCGAGCACACGAGGCGAGCTTTTGCTCACACCGCCGTTCGAGTCGCCGTACCGGATACCCAGCTCACCGGCCTTCGTCCCGTTTCCGAGCAGCCGGTTATGTTCGGCCATCAGTGCGTCCGAATCATCCGCCGCAATCGCCCGCTTGACTGCCGTCTGCGGCTTCAGTAGCTCTCCTATGCAATTTTTCTCCGTCTCAATCAGCACAGTTAAAAGCCGCTGCTTCTGAACCTCGCCGAGATGAGCGTTGCCCTTGACGTACCGCTGAAACGCGAACGACAACAACTGGCCGAACCTGCGCCCCGCCTCGCTTGCGCCCGCATCCGATGACTTCATCTTCACAGCAAGCTCCCGCAGCACATCGGCGTCCAGCAGCTCATACCTTACCTTCCAGTCCTCGTATCGCGATATTCGCACGTCGGCTATCTTCAAAAGCAGCTCTTCGCCCTGGTGAATCTTTAGCTTTGATGCAAAATCAACCATCAATGCAAGCGTCTCGGCGCCGCTTGTCTCGACTGCCCTGCCAAGCTCATCGGCAATCCGACCGGCCGTTTTCTCCCCCTCAAGACCCTCCGAATCAAGCTGTTTGTATATCGCGTCGTTCGTCACCGAATGAGCTGCCCAGTACCCGATGACCTTGTCGTCGCTTTTCAGATACGGCAGCGCAAGCTCCACTAACCGTACGTCGCCCAGACCGTCAACAAGAATAAGAAGGTTTGTCAGAACTTTCGCCTTACGAGCCTGGTCCGAAAGACCCTCAACCTCAGCAATCGCCGAAGCAATGTGCCGCTTTGCAGACTCGCCGAACTGCTGTGAATACTGCTGCTGGCCCGGTTCCTTACTCGAACAGCACGCTAAAATTATCGAACGAGCATTGGCTATTGAGCTGAAATTCTGCGTGTGTATCAGTTCGTCCAGCGACTCGGCGACAAATCGGTCGATTGTCTGCAAATCCGGGCTGTCAAGCACTCCCTTGCTGCGTACCACCTCGATACCGCGCGTGTCAATCCCATAGCAGTACACACCCGATGACAGAACCGAAAATACCCCCAACAAAGCAGCAAATAAGTATTTTTGACTCATTTTGCCATAGACCCTATGAAATATACACCCTTCGAAAAATATATGCTAACTATAATGCAGCCGTCTGTCAAGGTAAATCGGGTACTATCGGCCTTTCAGGCCTGTTGATTCGGCAAATCACCGCCTTTGCTTTCGTTTTTTGCCTGCTCTGCGGCTGAAATTGCTATAATACTCGAAGTTGAGCATAATAGCACCTTGCGAACAGCCGGGTAACTTGTTATGGGGACTTTTTTATGACTGAGGCGCTTCCAAAGCTCGTTCGCATCGACCCGCTCCGACTGACAATAAAACGCACCGGCCAAATGGTTACCGATGCAGCCGTCTTCGCCTCTGAAAATATCAAAATCGAGCCCGATGCCATTCGCCAGCTTCGTGATGCCGCCTGCCTGCCGCCGGCTAAAAAGGTGCTCGCCACCGCCGATATTCACGTCGGCTTCGGCGTGCCCATCGGCGCCGTGCTCGGCCTGGACAACGCCATAATGCCCCCGGCCGTCGGCTACGACATTAACTGCGGTATGCGCCTGCTCCGCTCGCCTTTCTCGAAAGGGCAGATAGACACCGGCAAAATCGCCGAATCCATAGCCCGTGACATCCCGCTCGGCGAAGGAAAGTCCAATCTCGCTGTCGATAAAAACACAATAGAGCCGGTCATCTATAATGGCGTCGGAGCCATCCCCACACTCGCAGAAAAAATCAAACATCGCGCCTGGGAGGCATTCGACGCCGACGACTTCGCCGATGATATTCAGAGAATCGAAGAGAACGGCTGCCTGCCCGCCGACCCGGCAGCCGTACCGAAACTCGCCGTCCAGAAAGGCGCCGACCAGCTCGGTACCCTCGGCGGCGGAAACCATTTCATCGAAATACAATACGTCCAGAAAATCTTCGACGATTCTCTGGCAAAGTTTTTCGGCCTGTTTGAGAATCAGATTGTCGTTATGATTCACTCCGGCTCGCGCCGGTTCGGCTATGAAGTCGCCGACGAGTATATGAACGTCGCCGCTCGCCAGCCCGGAATGGCTGAACGGAAGAAAATGCTCAGCTACCTGCCGGCCGACTCGCCACAGGGGAAAAACTATATCGCCGCTATGGGCGCAGCGGCCAATTTCGCCTTCACCAACCGCCACGTTATGGCCCTGCTTGTCCGCCGATGCTTCAACAGGATGTTCGGCCCGACCCCTCTGCCGCTTGTATATGACGTCGCGCACAATATGGCCAAGCTCGAAACCCACGCCGGCTCTGCTCTCTGGGTCCACCGAAAGGGCGCCACACGCGCCTTCGGACCGGAGCGAATGGCGTCAACCCCTTTCGCCCGAACCGGCCAGCCCATAATAACGCCCGGCTCAATGGGAACCGCAAGCTACCTGCTCGTCGGCACCGGCGAATCCGAAGAATCACTTCAATCCGTCAATCACGGCGCAGGCAGGGTTATGAGCCGAACCGCCGCGGTCGGAAAATCCCGAAGAGGCAAAACCATATCACAGCCGGCTATCTCCGACGAGAAGTTCAAACGCAGTATGGCCGGCGTTAAGCTCATCACTGCAAACAAACGCAGAATAAAAGAAGAGGCCCCGGACGCCTACAAAGACATCGACGAGGTCGTCCGAATCGTTACCGAGTGCCGCTGGGCAAAACCGGTCGCAAGAATGGTCCCACTCGCCGTGCTCAAAGGTTAAACCGGCTCTGACCCGGCGAAAAATCCGCGTAAATCTCAGCCGCACCTGAAAAATACGGCAAAAAACAAACAACAAAACGTTGCATTTGCCCGCCGATTATTTATCTTGGTGTGGTTTGGGTATTGTCTGCGTTCATAATAGTCGCGTAACCGCCGAAAGGTAAGAAATGCTTAGACACGTTGTTGTTTTCGCGGCCTCGCTCGCCGTCTTATTTTTTATCGCCGGCTGTCCGTCAACCGGGCGGACGGCCCGGGTTGTGCAAACAAAAACTACCCCGATTACACCACCGACCCCGCCGGCCCGGCTCGAACTGCCCACGCCGGAGCCAAACGAAACCGCCCCGGCTGCCGTCGAGTCCGTCATAACCGAACAGCAGACAGAACCCCCGGCTGCCGGGCCGGACACCAATGAACCTAATGAAATTGAACCCAATTATGCCGGAGCGTCCGAGCCGGAAGCTGAACCAAACGAGACCCAAACCATACCGGCCGAAATCGAGACTGCACCGGCACAAACCGCAGCCGCTCCGAACGAGCCGCAGCCGCAGCAAATCGACTATGAATCAGCATCCGGCTTTCATCAAAAATGTGCCGATTTGCTCAAAACTTATGTCACCGAAAAGGGCAGCGTTGATTATGCCGCCTTATCACGAAGAAAGCCCGAATTGACAAAGCTGCTGAACGAATTCAGAGACCTTGACAGGGCGGCGTACGACCGCTGGTCAGCCGAAGACAAAACCGCCTTCTGGCTCAACGCCTATAATCTGGAATTACTCAAAATAATCATCGACAATTACCCAATCCAATCGTCGCGCGTCCTGCGGCTTTTCTGGCCTCCGAACAGCATCAGGCATATCAAAGGGCTCTGGGACAAGCACAAATTCATCGTAATGGACGAGCAGTTCACGCTCAGGGAAATCGAGCAGCGCTTCTTCCGCGAGCAGTTCCACGACCCCCGCGTTTTCTTCGCGCTTTCCTCTGCGTCCGTTTCCAGTCCGCCGCTGCGAAATGAGCCGTATTACGGCGACAAACTCTCCGAGCAGCTCGACGACCAGGTCGGAAAATACTTATCAGGCCGATTCGGCTTCGAGATAGACACTAAAAACGCCAAAGTCCGGCTTTCAGTCATATTCAAATGGTACGCCGACCTGTTCATCGACAGGTTCGGAACAGACAAAAAATTCAAGGACCAGGGCCCCGCTCTCAGGGCGGTACTCAATTTTATCACAAATTATGTCTCACAGAAGGACAAAACTTACCTTGAAACCGCCAACTACTCCGTTGGCTACCTCAGGTACGACTGGACACTGAACGAATAGCCCGTTCAGAAAACCAAGACAGGCCGTGAACGACCGGTTACGAACAACTGACATTAAAAGGTAGGCTGAAAAATGACAAAAAAATCCGTTTCAAGAGCCGAAAAATATCTTTTTAGCAGCGAGTCCGTCACAATGGGGCATCCCGACAAGGTTGCAGACCACATTTCGGATGCAATCCTCGATGCAATGCTTGCGCAGGATACAAACAGCAGGGTCGCCTGCGAGACAATGGTTAAAGATTCCACCGTCGTCGTCGCCGGGGAAATTACGTCAAAGGCGGTCGTGGACATCCCCGCGGTGGTTCGCGCGACAATCAAAGCAATCGGCTACGATGACCCCGCCATCGGCTTCGATTACGAAAACTGCACCGTCCTGGTTGCCATCGGAAAACAAAGCCCCGACATCTCCCAGGGCGTCACCGAAGGTACAGGCCTGCACAAAGAACAGGGCGCAGGCGACCAGGGCCTTATGTTCGGCTACGCATGCAGAGAAACCGCTCAGCTTATGCCGATGCCGATTTACCTCGCCCAGGCGCTGACGAGACGGCTCGAAAAAATCCGCCAGACCAAAAAACTTCCCTGGCTTCGCCCCGACGGCAAGAGCCAGGTCACCGTCGAATATCATAACGGCAAGCCCGCACGTATCCACACCGTCGTCATCGCCGCTCAGCACGCACCGTCCGTCAGATACAAAGAGCTTAAAAGGCAAATCATCGAAAAGGTCGTCCTGCCCGTCCTGCCAAAAAAGCTCGTCGATAAGAACATCATTTATCACATCAACCCGACCGGCAAATTTGTAATCGGCGGGCCAAAAGGCGACTGCGGCCTGACAGGCAGAAAAATCATCGTCGATACCTACGGCGGAAGAGGAAGCCACGGCGGCGGCTGCTTCAGCGGAAAAGACCCGACAAAAGTCGATAGAACCGCAAGCTATATGGCCAGGCACATCGCCAAAAACGTAGTTGCCGCAGGACTCGCAGACGCCTGTGAAATCCAGCTCGCCTACGCCATCGGCGTCGCAGAACCAATAAGCGTCCTCGTCGATACTGAAGGAACCGCAAAAATAGACGAGGCCAAAATAAGCAAAATCGTCCGGCAGCTCTTCCCGCTCACACCCAAGAAAATGATAAAATACCTCAACCTCGCAAGGCCCATCTTCGCCCAGACCTCGCACGGCGGACACTTCGGAAGAAACCTCCCCGACTTCACCTGGGAGAGGACGGATATGGTAGGCAAGCTGCGAAAGGCCGCAGGACTGAAATAGCCGGACCCTCAGCGGGCGGCAGGACTACTGTCGCCCGAGCGTAACCTTCGGCATCCTGTAGCAATACACCTGGTATCGCGATTCGCTCCACAACGATTCCGCTGCAAACCGATGTCCCGGAAAAAGCTCTCTCGTCTCCGGCACAAACTCAATCTTGATTTCAAGGCGCTTAACACCTTCGGTGAGGCAACGCGGAATAAGAAACTCTTCTTGCCGCCAGCGACGATTGCCGGTGATGACATGGTGCTCGGTCGCACCAAGCTCACCGCCCTGGCGTGGATAGCTGTACACGCACGTGTTGCTTCCGGCTGTGTACCACTGACCCACGTACTGCCAATCACTCTCAGTCGCACATGGCCGAACCCATACTTTTGCGTGCTGGTTTGGATAAATGTA
>CAZPDW010000121.1:0-6298 GCA_964585535.1 uncultured Pirellulales bacterium | reverse complement strand
GTTACCAGGATGGTCAACAAAACTTACTCCGTTCGTTTTTCCATTGTACGAAGTTAAAAATATGATTCGTTTAGTTATTTATTCAAAGGTCATTAGTACGGCTATTCAAGATTTGATTTTTCTTTGCTCGGGCGAATTGACGTACCTGTCTTGGCGAAGCGACTGCGGCAATCTCGACCGTTATGCCGCAAAAACTTCTCTATTTTCTTAGGAGGCCTGGGAAGCAGGCCGTGGCAATCTCAAAGCTCAGGATTGAGATTGCTTCGCTTGCAAGACAAGCCATCGCAAATACTTATTCGGATAGAATCTTAGAGCCGGCGGGCGGTCCAGTCGATAAGGTTAGCGAAAAGGACGGCATAGTGATTGCCGACTTCTATCGGGTTTGCGCCGGGCGCTTGTGCTTCGAGGCGGGTATCGCCCCAATCGAGAAGGCCGCCCACCCAGTGAGGGGCGGCATCGGTGGCAAATGCGCAGACCCTCGCCTTTGCATAGGAGCCGATGACCAGCAGCGGGTCTATTTGTGCCGAGGGCGTGAAAGTAAATTTACCGGCCTGGAGGCAGACCTCGAATCTGCGGGCGAGCAGGATGGTTTCGGCATCGGGCTTTGCGGTAAAACGATTGAAACCGCCGATAGAGGGAGGTCGCTTATCGAAAGGCAGCGAATCGATGATTTCGTGGTCTCTTATTTTTTCTATCAGGCAGGGCTGGGGGCAGTTGATGCGGTCGTCGCGGGGCTGCATAACGACAGGCAGAATATCTTTCAAAACGGTATTGTTGTAGTCGCCTCCTGAGCCGGTGAACGATTCCCAGCCGCCGAGCATCAGCAGGCCCACTCCTTCGGTGACTCGTTCGGCGAGAGAATTGAGCTGGTCGGGAGAGAAATTTCGGGCCGGGTAGTCGCTTATTATGACGGCGCTGCGGTCGTCGTCAACAAGAGTGGGTGAGAATTTTTCGTCGGAAGGCAGATAGTCGAAGCCGATGTTGGCAGCGTGCATAACGCCCGCCAGATACGCCGCGGCGCCGGCCAGGGCCGTATCACCTAAATATAGTACGGACTTTGCCATAGGGGCTGACTATAGCAGGTAGTATTTGCGAAATCCAGTTTTTCGCCCCCAAAAAAACTGGACAAGGCATTTGTCATACAGGTAAGATTTGTTATTGAGGATTTTGCACAAGTTGACTTTGTTCGAATAGAGGACAAGTAAAAAATGCTGAAAGGCAATGCAATCATCGGTCAATCGGGCGGGCCTACATCCGTAATCAACTCTTCTCTTGCCGGGATAATCGAGGCGGCCGAGCAGTTCGATTCGATTGACAGGGTTCTCGGTATGCATTTTGCAATCGAAGGTTTTATGCAGGGGGACATTCTCGAGCTCGGTTCGGAGTCGGACGAGACAATCAGCCGGCTAAAATACACGCCCTCGAGCGCGCTGGGAAGCTGCCGGCACAAGGTGGCGGACAAAGAGCTGCCGGTGATTCTCGATATGCTCAAAAAGCACAACATCCGGTACTTTTTTCTTATAGGCGGCAACGATACGATGGATACAATCCACCGCGTCCAGGCGTATTCGAAGCAGCAGGACTACGAGTTAATCGGTGTCGGTGTCCCCAAGACGGTCGATAACGACCTGTACGGCACCGACCACACGCCGGGTTTTCCCAGTGCGGCTAAGTATATCGCTCTCAGCGTCATGCAGGCGGGCATCCTCGCCAGGGATATGCAAAAGGTTGACCGGTTCGTTATTTTCCAGGCCATCGGTCGCGATGCGGGCTGGCTGACGGCGGCGGCGGCGGCAGGCAAACAGGCCGAAGCGGATGCGCCGCATATTCTCTGCCTGCCGGAGAGGCATTTCGACAGGGACAAATTCATCGCCGACGTGAAGCGCTGTTACGACGAGTACGGGTGGGTCTCGATAGCGGCCGGCGAGGGCATTACTTATGCGGACGGCTCGCCGGTGTCGGCTTCAAAAGTGACGGACAAGTTCAGGAACGTGGAATTCGGTGCGATGGGCGGCACAAGTGTGGCGATGGCGCTGCACAGAATGATTTCGGATGAGTTCGGCTTCCGCGGCGAGTTCCAGATTACCGAATCGCTGCCGATGAGCGCCGCCGACAGGGCGGTCGAGCTGGATATTGACGAGGCCTATATGTGCGGCTGGTCGGCGGTCGAGCTGGCGAAAGAAGGCAGGACAGGCGTTATGGTTACGCTCGAAAGACAGCCGGGCGGTGCGTACAAATGCGGCACGGGGACAATCGCGCTGACCGAGGTGGCGGCGAAGGCAAAGCCGATGCCCGACAAATTTATCAACAGCGAGGGCAACTTCATAACCCAGGCGTATCTGGATTACCTGCTGCCGTTGATAGGCGAGCTGCCGAGCTATGCGAAGCTGTCCTGTAACCGCTAAGTAAAAGCGTTATTCAGGATTCCATTTTCGAGGAAATTATCCGATGAAAGACGAAGAGAAATATACGAGGTTTGCATTGGTTCGCGAGATGATGGAGGTCCCGCGAATCGTAAAGGGCTTTAAGCTCGAAAACGCTGATAATGCAGCGGCGCAGATTCAGCAGGCCGGCAGATTGTTTTTTACCGGCGAGGGCTCCAGCCGAATCTTCCCCGCCAAAAACACTATGGCGCAAATGATGCGGGACGGGCTTGACATAACTACGGCGACAGAGGGTTCGTTGCAGGCGATGGAGTACGATTTAAGCAAATTTGTGGTCTTTGCAGCGTCAAACAGCGGCCGGACAAAAGAGACGCTCAGCTTGGTCAAGGCACTGAGGGACGCCGGTCATAAGCGGGTATTCGGCCTGACGGCCAACAGGGACACCAAGTTAGAGTCTTTAGCCGACCAGACATTCGTTTTAAGTTGTGGAAGCGAAGATGCGGTGGCGGCGACCAAGAGCATTATAGAACAGGCGGTGTTCTATCGTTCGCTTATCGGCAAAATCCAGGGCAAAAACGCCGACCTCGAGGCCGTCAGCAACGCTTACGAAGATGCGCTTACGCTGCCGGTTGACCCGAGGATAACAGGGCAGTTAGCCAAAGCGGGGATGATTTACTTTGCCGGCAGGAACGACGGGGTGGCCGAGGAGCTTACGCTGAAGGTAAATGAGATTACGCACAAACGGAGCGACTTTCTTGAAGGGACATACCTGCTTCACGGCGTCGAAGAGGTTATCCAGCCGGGCGATGCGGTGATACTGATTGACCCGTACAAATCGGAGCCGGAGCTGGTCAAAAAACTCATAGCCGACGGCGTAGGCGCCAACGTATTTGCAATAGCAGCGGAGGAAACGATATTCCCGACTATCAGGGTCAAAGACGCCGGCGAACTGACGGGCTATGCGTACTTAGCGGCCGGCTGGAATTTGCTCGTGGATGTCGGTATCGCCTTAGGTATAAACATAGACAAACCCGAACGAGGTCGTAAAATCGGAGCCGCGTTTACGGAACAATAATCACCTCGATAAGAAAAGGAAAATGAAAATGAGACGGCGGGAGTTTTTGAAGTTAGCGGGCGGCACCTGCGGGACGGCGATGTTGGGCGTAAGGCCGGGCTTCGGCGCAGAGCGGCTCGGCGGAACTCGAAAGGCGACACTTATGGACAGGGACAAGCTCGCGTATCGCAATCAGAACCGGTCAACGGTTGTCTGTCGTGATGGAATCGTGTGCACGAGTCAGCCGTTGGCGAGTATGGCGGGAATCGATATTCTAAAGGCCGGCGGTAATGCTATTGATGCGGCCGTCTGCGCAAACGCGGTGCTGGGCGTTGTCGAGCCGATGAGCTGCGGGCCGGGCGGGGATTTGTTCGCGATTGCCTGGATTGAAAAAGATAACAAACTCTACGGGCTGAACGCCAGCGGTCGGTCGCCTTATGACTGGAGTCTGGCCGATGCGAAGGCAATGGGTCTTGAACAGATTCCGCTATACAGTCCGCTTTCCTGGTCTGTGCCGGGCTGTGTCAGCGGCTGGGGAGCATTGCTCGACAGGTTCGGTAAATCGGGTATCGCGAAAGTGCTGGAGCCGGCGATACATTATGCGCGTGAAGGATTTGGCGTCTCACCGGTGATTGCGTGGGGGGCGATTGACGGCCAAAAATATCCGATTTTAGCCGAGACGTTTATGCCGGGCGGCAAAAGGCAGGACTTTGGTGAGGTTTTCAGCAACCCGGCCCTGGCACGTTGCCTTAAGATTATTGCCAAAAACGGGGCCGAAGCGTTTTATCAGGGCGAGATTGCCGAGCGGATAGTGAAGTTTTCGGCCGAGCAGGGCGGGCGGTTTTCGATGCGGGATTTTGCCGGGCATAAGGTGAGCTGGGTCGAGCCGGTAAGCTCGAATTACCGCGGGTACGATGTGTGGGAGCTGCCGCCGAACGGCCAGGGCATCGCGGCCCTGCAGATACTGAATCTGTTGGAGCATTTTGATATCGCGGCTCTTGGTGCGAACTCGGCCGAGCAGCTTCATCTGTTTATCGAGGCGAAGAAACTGGCCTTCGAGGACCGGGCGGTCTATTACGCGGATATGGATTTTGCCGATGTGCCGGTGAAACGGCTCATCTCGAAGGAGTATGCAGCCGAGCGGGTAAAGCTGATTGACCCGAAACGGGCGGCTAAGCAGGTCGGGGCGGGCAGAATAACCGGGCCTTCGGATACAGTATATCTGACGACGGCGGACAAAGACGGCAATATGGTTTCGCTGATACAGAGTATCTACTACCCGTGGGGTTCGCATTACGTGCCGGCGGGACTTGGTTTTGCGCTTCAGAATCGCGGGCAGTTGTTCTCGCTGAACCCGAACGATGTCAACAAGCTCGAGCCGCACAAACGGCCGTTCCACACGATTATACCCGGCTTTCTCACCAGGGCCGGCAGGCCGGTGTTTTCGTTCGGCGTGATGGGCGGTTCCTTTCAGCCGCAGGGACATGCACAGATTCTGATGAACATAATCGATTTCGGGATGTCGGTCCAGCA
Organism: uncultured Pirellulales bacterium; assembly: GCA_964585535.1. Taxonomy (GTDB): domain Bacteria; phylum Planctomycetota; class Phycisphaerae; order Sedimentisphaerales; family Anaerobacaceae; genus JAUVYV01. Next base: position 1,327 of record CAZPDW010000121.1, on the reverse strand, counting down.
GGCGGGCGAGCAGCCCAGGGTTATGCACAACGAAAGCTCGGCGCCGACGGGATTGAAAATGGTCGCCGGCGGAAGCGTGGTTTTGGAGCAAGGGATTACCGATGCGGTAAGGAGTGAGCTGATTGCGATGGGACATAAGGTCAAGGGCGGTGTAGGTGTGTTCGGCGGGTATCAGGGGATTTGGCGAAAGGAAAATCCCAGGCGGTATTTCGGGGGCAGTGACCCAAGGAAAGATGGTTGCGCAATCGGATATTAGATAAAAGTCAAAAATAAAAATGCAAACTGCAAAATTGTGGAAGCTGTGCTTTCTCAAAGCGCTTTGTCAAATAGATTGCTCGATTGCGAGCGGAATGGCAACTTTACCGGTTTTCGCGTTTTTGCTTTTGGGTAAGTGCCTCGTTCATTGAGCCGGAGCGGAAGCCCTGGAGGTCGATAGTGACATATTTGAAGCCGAGGGACCTCAATTTTTCACTGCTTCTTTCACGGAACGGATTATCAGGGTGGAGTTTTCCGGCGTAGGACAAGAATTCTTTAGAAAATGGCATTTTTTCAAAAAAACCCGAACATTTTTCTTGACGGGTAGTATCATTAGTGATACTATTTAATTATGGCAGGTATCGATGATATTCTGGCAAATATGCGAAGCAGCCCGAAAGGAATACGCTTCAAAGACCTGTGCCGTGTATGTGACCATTATTTCGGAACCGCCCGGCAAGGCGGCACAAGTCACAGGATTTATAGGATGTCCTGGCAAGGCGACCCACGCGTCAACATCCAGAATGATAAAGGCAGGGCCAAGGCGTATCAGGTAAAACAGGTACTCAAAGCCGTCGAGAGGTTGAAAAATGAAGAAACAAAAAAACATTGACCATTATACGTATCGTGTGATTTGGTCCGAAGAGGACAACCAATATATTGGGCTGTGCGCGGAGTTCCCGAGCTTAAGCTGGCTTGCTCCCAATCCGGAGCAGGCATTGAGAGGAATTCGCAGGGTCGTTTCCAACGTTGTGAAGGATATGAAATCCGGCGGTGAATCCATCCCGGTGCCGCTTTCCGAGAGAAGGTACAGCGGCAAGTTTATGGTTAGAGTGCCATCGGAACTGCATCGCCGGCTCGCCACTGAGGCAACGGAGGAAAAGATAAGTCTAAACCGCTTAGTCAACTCCAAACTATCTTCATAAAGTACGTATCGGCAAGGCAGGATGCTTGCAGTCTGTGGTGGCGGCTGCGGCCAAAGGCCGTGGCTAAATAGTCTTTTTCCTTTCGGAATCGGACAGGGCCTCGTTCATTGAGCCGGAGCGGAAGCCCTGGAGGTCGATAGTGACAT
>CAZPDW010000120.1:0-6299 GCA_964585535.1 uncultured Pirellulales bacterium | reverse complement strand
TATCCTTTTTTTGCCGTTGCGTCAACAGTTGGTTACGGTAGGCGGCTCAGGAGTGCGCATACTGCCCGCCGTGCGCGCTGTCGGCCTTTTGCTGCCTGGCCAGGACCTCGGCACTTAGTGTACGATGCACGGCCCGGTCGTTCAACACGCCGACAAGTCTGTCATCCTCGTCCGAAGCTACGACCGCCAGATTCTCCGCACCAAGCCGTTTGAACTTATCCAGCGCCTCTGATAAAATCACGTCCGGCGTCAGTTTGAACGATACCGGCTCCATTACGTCAAGAGCCACCAGCCAGTCATTGAGCTCCTGAGTTGCGAAGGTTTTCCTTATCCCGTCGATTGTCACCTTCCCGATCAGCTTCTTCGCATTATCAACCACCGGGTAGAAGAAGTATTCGGTATCGCTGACTATCCGTATTACCTCACTCAATGACAAGCCTGCGCTTATTACAGGAATGTCCCTCTGGGTCACATCGCCAACCTTGTAGCTTTCAATAAGGTCATCCTCGGTTATGTTGACTCCAAATTCACCGGACCGGACGATGGCAAACTTCGCGGCAATCGGGCCAAGAATCTCAAAGACGATTGTCGTCGCTGCTACAGTGTTGACCACAGCAACAGCGAGTATTCTGCCCTCTTCGCCCAAATTACGAAATTCACCCGATACCAGTAAAGACAGACCTATAGCAACACCGGCCTGGCACAAAATACCCAGTCCGAGATATTTGCGAATCACCGGGCTCGATTTCGAGATGACCGCACCGAGAAAGGCGCCGCCGACAAGACCGCCAATCCGGGTCAACACATACACCAGCCCCAAAAGCCCCATGCTGGGTAGCAGGGCGATTCGAAGGTGCGCACCGGCGATAAAGAAAAATACTATGTATATCGGCAGCGTAACTGATTTTATAGCTCGATAAGCCCGCCGGTTGGCCACCGGATACATGTTCGCAAAAACCATCCCCAGGCTTAGATTTGCCAAAATCAGTGAGACGTGCAGGTAAATCGCCAGTCCGGCACATACAAGAACCGAGCCCAGTGACACCGCAAAGACGGCCTCTGAGCCCGACAGTCTGCGCGTAAAGAACCCACCAACGGCGCCAATCACACAACCCAGGACAATTGAGCCGGAAATCTCCAGAGCAGGCCCCTCCAGCAAAGTCCCAACCGATAAGTCCCCACCGGTCAGAAGAAATCGTGCAACGGCAACAGCAACGGCAAATATCATAATAGCCAATCCGTCATCGAGACCGACGACAGCGTATAGCGCATTGGTAAGACGACCCTTCGCCTTGCACTCTTGCAAAACCGCGACCGTACCCGCAGGGGCCGACGCCGGCGCCATCGCCCCGAACACCAGGGCCAGATACATCTTCCCTGTCAACAAATACACCCCTGCAGCGACAAGCAGGAACGCCCCAAATGATTCCAGAACTGTGATAACGCCGATACTCTTGCCCAGCTCCCGCAGTGTGCTCAGCCGCATCTCACTGCCAATCATAAAAGCCACCAGTGAAAGCGCAAAGCCGGCGAATATATTCATATCCTCGAGCAGCTTGTCGTTGAACACATCCAGAAAAGAGGGACCAAAAAACAAACCCGCAATCAGATAACCGACTACACCCGGCAATTTCAGACGCTGCGCAATCCTGCCGCCGACAAAGCCGAACAAAATGGCAATCGAAATCAAAAACAACAGGTTCATTCTGCTAAACCACCCAATACTCAACAAGCACCGTCTATTTCCGTTCAGCCGTCAGCCCGGGCCAGATGTCCGTCCTGAACGGCGATGCGGGCAGACCCTCGGCGTTGTACAAATTGCAAACCGGGTTGTTCGACCAGCCGTATCGCACCGCAGCCGGCTCTTTGACCTTATCGCTGCTTACTATGACGGTATCGCCCCGAATCTCTGCATCGGCCCAGGCGAATTTTCGGTCGGCCCCTGCTATTGCAAAGCCCTTCAGCGGGCCGTCCTTTGCCTCCAGGCCGCCGCCGGTGTGTTTGAAATGAAGAATAATCTCGTTGCCCCTGATATCCATCGACCTGTAAATCGGTCCTGAATATACAATATCTTTGCCGTATGTCTTTGCCAGCGCCCACAGTGCCAGGCGCTTGCCCACGTCCTGCTTATTCGTCGGGTGGATGTTGTCGGCCTGGCCGATGTCTATAATCACCGCCATCCCCGTCCTCGGCAGCGAAAGCGTCATCGACTGCGCCTCGCGAAGCTCCGCCCATTCGCTCTCGGTCGGCTCGGCGACAACCTTCATAAAGTTGGCAAGCTGCACGAACAAAAACGGAAAGTCCCCCTGTCTCCAACTGTCGCGCCAGCACTTAATCATCGCCGGGAAAAGCCCACGGTATTGATACGCCCTGCTCGCATTGGATTCGCCTTGATACCATATCGCACCGGCAATACCGTATGGGATAATCGGGGCAAGCATCGCGTTGTAAAGGCCGGACGGTGAGTTCTGATTGTCGGGCCCCATCGGTCTCTGAAAGCGGGGCCGGCGAGGCACCTTCTTGCCCTCGGCCTTGAGCTTCGCAGCGGTCTGCTCGAAGTTTTTCATTTCCTCACTGAATTTTTTCTTAGCTTTCGGATACACCTCGAGCGCCTTTTTGTAGCGTTCGAGTATCGGCCTGAACTCCCGGTCCATCTCCATGTACTCCTTGCTCGTCCAGGCCTCGGCAAGCGTACCGCCCCAGGATGTATGTATCAACCCGACGGGTACGTTGAGCTGCTTATATAGATTGCGCCCGAAGAAATACCCGACCGCCGAGAAACCCCACGCCGTATGCGGACTGCATTCGAGCCATTTGCCCTTACAATCTTTCATCGGTTCCGGGGAAACCGTCCTTTGAACGGTGAACAGCCGGATATTCGGATAATTAGCCGCTTCAATTTCGGCCTCGCCGTTTGCCGCCTGCGTCAGGGCAAACTGCATATTGGATTGTCCCGAACAGACCCACACCTCGCCGCACAGGACATTTTTCAAGTTTATGGTATCCTGCCCGGCGACGGTAATCTCGTAAGGCCCGCCGGCGGCCGGCGGTTTGATTTTCACCATCCATTTACCGTCGGCATCGGCGGTCGTTTGCCAGCTTTCCCCGCCCCAGCTCCCTGTAACGGTTACCTTCTGTCCCGCCTGTTCCCAGCCCCACAGCGGGACGTTCATACCCTGCTGCAGCACCATATTGTCGCCTATGACGCTCGGCAGCTTTACGTTCGCACAGGCCCCCGCCGTCAGGGCCAAAACCAATACCCAGCAAACCAAACCCATCGACCGCCTGCTGTAAAATAACTTCACAAAATTCATCTTTCTTCTCCTTAAAATAAACAAAAACCGTTCGACATCTTCGGCCCGGGCCGACAATAGCCGGCCTGCTCGCCCAAAAGACGGATTATACCAGCCGACAGACCGTTCGTCAAAAAACATATCATCAAACAATAAACCCTTGTCTGCGGGCACAATTGTTGTATAGTTAACGTAACAACTTAAAATGAAAGAGGAATCGAAGTGGCAAAGCAAAGCAAAAAGACAACGCTGCTGATTGCTGCAGTGCTCGTGCTGGTTGCTATCGCAGCGGCGATAATTTATCGCATCTCATTCTACAAGCCCGCACCGGCCGAACAGCGTGAACAGCCGTCCGTCACACCCGAACACCGGCACGGCCCGGAGAACCCCGCCGGCGCCGACAAAGCCGCGGTTAGCGGGGACTCGCCTTCGGGCCCGCGTAAACCGACCCTGCGCCAAATTGTGGCGCGCGCCCGCTACTGGGGGCCGGCATACTCCGGCTTGTACGGCAGCCAGGCGCCGAATTTTACCGTTACCGACCTTGACGGAAAACGCCACCGGCTCAGCGACTATCGCGGCAGGACCGTAATGCTCATCTTCTGGGCGGCCTGGTGCAGGCCCTGCATTGTGGAAATTCCTCACCTCATTGAGCTGCGCCGAACCATTGGCGAAGACCGGCTTGTGATGCTCGCAATAACTTACGCAGGCCCTATGAACTCTGAGAAAACAATCCGTTCCTTCGTTTCGGCGCATAACGACATTAACTATCCTGTAATCGCCGCCAATTTGGCCGATATGCCCGCCCCCTATAACAGCATCAGGGGAATACCGGCCAGCTTCTTCATAAGACCGGACGGCAAAATAAAGCTCGCCACCGAGGGCCTGCTCAATCTGGCCGACAGCAAGGCCATCATCGAGGCACAGCAGTAGTACCCGCCGGCAACAAAACCAACACGATAAAAAAGGGCTTGATTATGACTGCTATGAACAGACGAAATTTCCTGAAAACCGCCGGCGCCGGACTGTTGGGCGTTTCGGCCGTGATTGCCGATACTGCATCCTCCATACAGTCAGGCAAATACAAGTTCTCGATGAACCTCAACGTCAGCCAGTTCGGCATCAAGGCCGACCCCTTCGAGGCAATCCGGCTCGCAAAGCAATACGGCTATGACTCAATCAACCCGATGACTGACGTAATACTAAAATACTCAAAGCCGCAGCGGGACAAAATCGCCGGCGAAATGAAGGCCGCCGGCCTGAAATGGGGGCCCTGGGTCGTAAGACCATTCTTCAACATTGACCCCCGGCGCTTCGCACAGCGGCTGACAGAGGTCAGGGAAACGGCGCCGGTTCTTGAGCGGCTCGGCGTCAGACGCTGTGTGACCTGGACGATGCCGAGCAGCGATACCTTTACGTACCGTGACAACTTCCGCCTGCACGTCGAGCGCAGCCGCCAAATGTGCAAGCTGCTCGCCAACTACGACCAACGCCTGGGAATCGAATACATCGGAACCAAAACGCTTGTTCTCCGATGGAGATTTCCCTTCGTCCGGACACTGCGGGAAATGAAGGAGCTTACCGACGAGGTCGCCCTGCAAAACGTCGGGCTTGTCCTGGACTCCTGGCACTGGTACCAGGCCGGCGACACCGAGGCCGACATCCTGACACTGAAAAACAGCGACGTCGTATCGGTGGATATCTGCGACGCTCCCGCCGGTGTCGCACGCGAGCAGATGACCGATTCGCCCCGCAAACTGCCCTGCACCACGGGAGTTATAGATGTGAAATCCTTCCTGAGCGGTCTCGTGAAAATCGGCTATCAAGGCCCGGTAGGCACCGAGCCGTTCGACAACTCGCTCAGTCAAATGTCAACCACTCGGGCAATGACCACCGCCACTAACGCAATGAAAAAGGCCTTCGCACTGATACCGTAGCCACAGCCGGCCAATTTATACCGCACTTGTCTATAGTGCTCCCGGTTGAAATTTCCCGTTCGTTCGCGGGTAACTAACTTTAGTACAACTTAAAATCTCACTCGCGGGAATTTATTACCCTGAAGGGTATAATTTCACCACCCAACAAGTTATCCGGTTGTATAACGGCAAAAGACTTGCTTGATTCGACGGCGGGCTTTATAAATATACCCTTGGCTCCGGTGCGATAAATACTCCGCCGAAGGCGGACTCGCCGCGACGGTCTTGACCCCGGTCGATTCGAGTATATATCGAGTGCCTGTTGGCTGAATGTTCGCCATTCGCCTGGCGGCTGGCCGAGGAGCAAACGACCGGGTGGGGCAGCGGCCAACAAAGGAGAGGTGTCGGAGTGGCTGATCGAGCGGCCTTGGAAAGGCCGTGTAGGGCTTGTCCCTACCGCGGGTTCGAATCCCGCCCTCTCCGTTGATGTGCAAAAGGTATCTTCGCGGATTCACCAACCTTGTCTCCCGACGGCGCTTACGTGATTCGAACCCCAAAGGGGTGTGAGGAAAAAATTTCCCCACGTCGTTGGCCTGACACGAGCGGAGCGAGGCCAGAGGGGCAGCACCCCTATGGAAATCCGCAAAGCGAAGATGTCATTCCCGCGAAATTTATCCCCAAGGGAGCTTGCCCCCAAGGGAGCAAGAATCCACGCCTGTTCAAGGCGTTCCTGGACCCCCGCCTCCGCGGGAGTGACAGAGCTTTAGGTGTTTCCTTAGTCTTTCAAACATCAATAGCTTCCGCCTCACGGAGCAATTTAACTATCTGTTCCGGCCTGTGGCACTTGTTATCGGATACTCTCTAATTCGCAATGGTACAGTTTCAGGGGGCCAGGCCAGGAAAAAGGTTCAAAAAAAAGAAAGTTTTGATATACTTGACGAATAATGAAAAAGCGGATTTAACTCATAAGTGCAACAGAGTGAAGATAGTAATGGGCGTCTATAAAAAAGGAAAAAACTGGTATATCGACTACTACCTTAAAGGCCGGCGAAAACGAAGGAAGATAGGCACTTCAAAGAAGCTGGCCCAGCAG
>CAZPDW010000119.1:0-6331 GCA_964585535.1 uncultured Pirellulales bacterium | reverse complement strand
ATCGATGAGATAGATGTCTCAGCCAAATAAACCGGCTGACTGTGCTGTGTGGTAATACTGACGCATATCAAGCGTGGCGGTCTTTGATGGCCGCCACGCTTTCAGAGATGACAAAGAGATGCACGGGCGGGGGCACAAATGTGCTTGACGGGGGTGTGTGTTTCGATGATACTGTTGCCGTTCTATAAGTCTTGTTGAAGAGTTAGGAGTATGGCGGCGGTGGAATTTGATTTGGGATATGCACGGGATGTGATACGCAGCGAGGCGGAAGGGGTCGGCTCGGTTGTGAAGATAGTTGACGAGAGCTTCGCCAGGGCGGTCGAGATGGTCTATAACTGCGCCGGCTCGTGTATAGTCAGCGGGATAGGCAAGGCGGGGATAATCGGCCGCAAGATAAGCGCGACCTTAGCAAGCACGGGGACACCGAGCCATTTTCTTCATCCGGCTGAGGCGGTGCACGGGGATTTGGGCCGGCTTCGCAAAGAGGACATTGTGCTGGTTTTGAGCTATGGCGGAGAGACGGACGAGGTGATTCGGCTGATAAACTTGGTGAAGAAGCTCAATATTAAGCTGATAGCAATCACGGGCGAGAAAGAGTCCACGCTAAGCAGGCACAGCGACGTTGTACTTTGTATGGGCAAGCTGAACGAGGCGTGTCCCTTGGGTGTGGCGCCGAGCGTCTCGACGACGTGTATGTTGGCGGTGGGCGATGCGCTGGCTCTTACGGTGATGAAGGCGAGGAATTTCAGTGTCGAGGACTACGTGCGTTTTCATCCGGGCGGCTTGTTAGGGGCGAAGCTGATGACCGTCGAACAGTCGATGATGTTCAGACCCGGCGAGAAACTGCCGATAGCAGGGCTTGACGATACGATAAGGGAGCTGCTGGCCGGGACCAGGGCCGTCAAGAGGCACGGGGCGGTGATGGTGGTTGACAAAAAGGGGTGCCTGGCGGGGATAATAACGGATGCGGATTTGCGCCGGCTGATAACGAAAGAGACAGAAGGCGCCTTCGAGCGAAAGGCGTCGGATGTAATGACGGCGAACTGCAAGCGGATACGGGTGGACGCTCTTGCGGCGGAGGCGACGGCGCTGTTTCACAAGTACCGGATTGACGAGCTGCCGGTGGTGGACGCCGAAGACAGGCCCGTGGGAATGATTGACGTGCAGGATATTGTTACGATAAAGGTCGTGGGGTGAACAAACAGATTTAATATTTTCTATTTACTATTTAATATTTATTATTGAGTGATAGACGGCGCAAAGCGGGTCGTTGAGAACAATGGGTATGGCGAATCTTGAGAAGATACAGATGTTGGTGCTGGACGTTGACGGGGTCTTGACGGACGGGATGATAGTGCTCAACGCCGACGGCAGTGAAAGCAAGTCCTTCGATGTGCTCGACGGTCACGGCATTCGGATGTGGAGGCGCGCAGGGCTGAAGGTGGCTCTGTTGAGCGGACGCAAATCAGAGCCGACGAGGCGTCGGGCAGAGCAGCTTGAGGCGGACTATTGTATTGAGGATTGTCACGACAAGGCGGCGGGGCTGAAGGAGCTTTTAGAGCGCTCGGGCCTTTCGGGCCGGCAGGTTGCGTACGTTGGGGACGATTTGCCCGATTTGCCGGCGATGCGGAACGCCGGATTCAGTGCGGCGGTGGCGAATGCGGTCGAGCAGCTCAAGCAGCATGCGGATTATGTGACGAGCAGGGCCGGAGGCGACGGGGCGGTGCGCGAGGTAATAGAATATATCCTGAAGAAGACGGGCAAATGGGAGCCGCTCGTGAAAAGATACCTGGTTTGATGCGGGATTTAAGCCGTTAACGAACTGGATTCCCGCTCCCCTGGGGATAAATTTCGCGGGAATGACAGCTCAGAAAAATCAAATGCAGCGGAGTAACAGTAGCGATGTTTCTGAACTCACGGAGATTTATCGTATGGCTTGGCTCGCTTCTGGTGGTGCTTTTGCTGTACCTCGTCTATACCCGGCTGACGGACAATGTGCCGATAGAGGATACGACTGCGGAGCGTTCCAGCCGGGCGGCGGTTGAGAGCAACTTAGCTGATACGAATTCGGCGGTGGGAATGATAGGCGACGTTGGGGTTGGGGGTATGAAGCAGGTGCGCTTAGTGACATATACCGCTCAAAAGGAGCTTGAGCGGGTGGTGGGTTTCGAGGAGGTTCTTCACAAAAGCGGCGATGAGTGGGAGGTTGAAAAGCCCTTTATCGACCTCTATCGACCTGATTTTACTTGCAGGGTGACGGCGAATAAGGGATGGGTGACGGTTGAGACGGCGGCGGGCAGAACGACGGGTAAGGATGCCACGCTGAGCGGGGACGTGGCAATTCGTATTTTTGCCGCTGATAACAATGACGTGAACGAGGCGGTGTTGTATATGGACGATGTCGCCTTTGTGGGCGAGGGGTCTCGGTTTTCGACAAAGGGTTTTGTTGAGTTAATTTCGTCGCGCGGGCGACTTCTGGGCAGCGGGATGGAACTTACATATAACGAGCAGGACCAGCGGTTAGAGAATCTGAAGATAGAAAAGCTAAAGCGTTTTGAGTGGAAGGTTGCATCGGCGCCGTCACTGTCGGCAGGTGGGCGGGCCGGGGCTGAAAAGGGCGGCCTCGGCGGGGCCCAGGCCGGGCCGGGTGCGGCAGGCGCTTACAGATGTGTGCTGAAGGATAACGTTGTTATCAGCGGCCCGGAGCAGTTGGTGCTGGCCGACGTTGTTTCAATCGGGGATATTTTTGCAGCTGGCGGCGGCAGAGCCGGGCAGGCGGACAAAGGCAGAGCTGCTCGTCAGGTGCCCGGCGGCGAGCCGGCTGCGGCGCTTGAAAAGCTGCAGAAGGTGGTTGTGAGCTGTGCCGGACCTGTGGTGATTGCACCGATGGATAATGAGCGTGCGTTCGGACAGCTTTTGGGCGAGAAGGGCAGCGACGGCCCGGCCTTTGAGAAGTGGGCATCGTCTGCGGCGGCGGATGCGAACGGCAGGGTGGTGCTTATCGCCGGACGAATTGACTACAAGGCCGATACCGGAGAGGCGATTGCAAAAGGCGGCTGCGAAATCAGGTTCTCAGCGAGTGATATTGCAGATGTTAATGCGGCCGCTGCGGTAGTGATGAAGTGCAGCCGGCAGGCGGAATTTCGGCCGGCGGATAATGAGATAAGGTTTGTGGGGGACTGCCGGTGCACGATGGTTCGCGTTGACGGTGAAAACGAGCAGAAATATGCGCTTTTGGCGCCGCAGGTGCTGGTTGGGCTGAGCGGCAAAAGAGCGGAAAAGGCAGGCGGTGTGATTGCTCAGATTGAACATATAACGGCAGGCGGGGGGCAGGTTCGGGTTGCGAGTACGAAAAGGCGAGGCAAAGAGTTGCTGGGTGGTATCGAATTGAAGTGCACGCAGGCGGATTATTCGGCTGAGGCGAGGCAGTTTTCGGCATTGGGGCCGGGCGTTGTGAAGGTGGACAATTCCAATGTCGAGCCCGGCAAAGAAGTTCGCGGGCGATTTACGCTTCGGCGGAGATGCTATGCGTTTGTGCGGAACTTCGAGAAGATGGAGTATTTTGCCGATGCGAACCGCCTTGTTGCGGACGGCGGTGGAAAGTCGCTGCTCATAGATTATCTGCCTCTCGGCGGGCCTGATGCGGGCCGGAAGGTGGCGGTAACGGCCGGGCGGATTGAGGCCGGGCTTTCCGCCGGCGAGGACGGACGAATGGAATTGGCCCGCCTGGTTGCCCGCGAAGCCGTAACTTACGAAGATAAGGATAAAAAGTTTGTGGGCAGCGAGTTTTCATACGATGCCAAACAGGGGCTTGTTAGGGCACATGGTGACGAGCTTAACCGCTGCATTTTTAACGGTGTTTTCGTTGACGGCATCGAGTGGGATTTGAGCAGCGATAAGGTGAAGGTCAACGTTACCGCGCCTGGTGCGGTGCAGATGAAATAGGCATTATCAGACAGTTGGGGGGACATAAAGTCACGGGCAGAGCGAATGAAGGTCGCTGATTTCAAGTTCGGCTAATTTGGCGACGATTTTTTCGGCGAGCGTGAGCCGGTCAGACGGGTAGGTATTTGTAACGGCGACCGGGTGCATACCGGCGGCCCCGGCGGCCTGCAGGCCCCACTGTGAATCCTCGATTACGATACATTCGGCGGGCTTTATGTCGGTGTTGAGTTTTTCGTTTAACCTGCAAAGTGTGAGAAGAAATCCTTCAGGGTCGGGTTTTCCTTTTGTGACGTGTTCGGCGGCGACGATTACGTGGAAGTAACCGGCGAGTTCTGTGCCGGTCAGGAGCAATTTGATTTCGGATTCGAGCGCGCCTGAGCAGATTGCAGCCGGTATGTTGTTTTGTTTCAGCATATTAAGAAATTCGGTAACGCCTTCGATAACGGCAGCTTTTGTTGCGGCAAGCTGTTTGAAAACGGCGGTCTTTTGCTCGACGAGGCCGGCGATTTTGTCGGTGTAGCCGGTTAGCCGGTTGTCGGCGACGAGTATTTCGAATACTTCGCGGTCGTTCAGGCCGAGGTATTTGCCGTAGTAGTCCTGTTCGGAGATTTCGATATTGAATTGTGCGGCGACTTCGTTGAAGGCGCGCAAATGCAGCCATTCGGAGTCCACAATCACACCGTCAAAATCGAAGATAAGAGCTTTTAGCATTACCGTACCTTATCTGTGGTTTAACATTTACGATTGATTCGGCGTATTCTGCCAGATTTATACGGGGAAAGCAAGAGTTGACAAAGGATGCTTCCAGCGAAGGGTCCTATTGTTTCTCTATCAGGAACAGAAACTCCCGATTTGGCTCTTCAACATTACGAAGCCATTCATTTGTCCATTTCATTCCAGACATTACATTTTTCTTGTAGTCCAGCTCCACGACCTCGAGGATTTTGGCATTACTTCTCAGAACTTCGTTGAGCTCATCCGCAGTAGCTCTGCCGCCTGAACTGTAGGATAATATGATCCAGCGAGCTTGCGTGGCCTTGATGAGACGCTCAATAGCTTCGACAGCGATGAATTGGCCGTTTTTACTTTTTCGGAACTCCTCGAACACAGAGGCTGAAATTTTATCGGAACTATCTTGACGACGCCCGGCTTTTCCGAACAACTTAGGGTTGTCAAAAAGACAGACAGTGGTCCAGAGATGATAGTAGGAGGCATATCTAACTCGTGAGGGCGGCATCTTCTCGTTGTTGGAGCCGTATGGCGGGTCGAAGTATGCGAGATCCACTGAGAGACGTGGCACAAGGTCAAAGATGTCTTGTCGGCAGACCTTGTGTTCTTCCGATGCGAGAAAGACTTTTGGAACTTTAAGAATAATATCATTGTGGGATCGCGGAGACCATTCCTTCAAATAGGAGACAAAATGTCCGAGCGTGCTGTCCACCTGGTCAAGTGCGAGAATCAGGCTCGTTAGAGCGACGGCCTTCTCGACCTTGGTGAGGGAGAGGTTCTCAATTTCTTGTCGTATGGCATCGAGCTTTCGAGTGTTTTTAATCTGCCATGGTTTCTTGAGCCCATCCGGCTGAATCGCGCAACCTCCGTTCGGCTCGCCTCCGTAGTTTTCCGTAAACCAGCCGTCAGTCGGCTGGACCGCATTGAGATGGTCAATGAGCGCCTGGTACTCGTGCGGTTTCTTGTTGCTAAGAAGGTAGCAAGTGCCGAAGACCTCGGACCAAACGGCGATGTCATTGCACACTACCCTGTATCCCCGCTTCGCAAGTGCCTGAGAAACCCTTGTGGTGCCAGAGAATCCATCCAGAACCGTTTTGGCCGCAACACGCTTTGCGAGATGGAGGATGTGAGGAATAAGTTTCAGTTTCGATCCCGCGTATTTGACGCCTTCCGTAGGAGGTGCATCAATGACCATGTCGTCAAATAGGGGCATCGTTTCCATTACTGCTGTAATCCTGACAGTTGCTTCAAACGAGCAATGTCTTCCTTTATCTTCTCGAGGGCGGACGAGTGCCCATCGCTCGACGAGACCAATGCGTGAGAAAATAGCTTAACCAGAATAAGATTGTGTGAGTAGTCAATCCATCCATTCGTAATACTGTCGAAGTACTTGATTCCTTTCTTGGTGTGTGTCCAAAGGCCACGCTGTAGCGCATTTGCAGTCGCAACCCCGTACCGTACTTCGCAGACGTAACTATTGTCGGAGTCGTAGAATCTGTAAACAGGGTGCTTTCTTCTTCCACCCGGTCCCTCGTAAGAGATGCGAACGGTGGACTCGCAGGCACGTTCATAATCGAACACAAAGATGTTGCATTTCATCTCCGTTTCATCGTAAATGAGTGGAAGAACATTTATGCCGGTAAAATTCTTGAAAACG
>CAZPDW010000118.1:0-6386 GCA_964585535.1 uncultured Pirellulales bacterium | reverse complement strand
TTTCTCAGCAGGACCTGAGACTGCCAACTGTCCCCACTCAACCCGGCCGGGTTATTCTTACTGCCAATCGAACTTCCCTGTCTGGCTGAGAAGCTCCTTGACCCTGGCCTTGACGTTCTGCTCTTTGAACTGCGGGCTTTTCCATTTTTCAACGTCCGCCTCTCTGCTCTTTACCTCCTTTTGCAGCTCTTCGAGTTTCTTTGCAAGCTGCTCATAGGCGATTTGTTTTCTCTTTACAATCAGGTCAAAACGCCGGCCGATAACGTCCTCGAGCTCGGAAATCAACGCATCCTTTGCGCTTTTGTCGGTGGTGCTTTTTATTCGGCTCGTAAGCTCGTGCCTCCGCTGCTTGAGGGCCATATCCTTTTTTAGGACAGCCGCCAGCTCGGGATTGTCCTTCGAGGCACGGAAAATCCTTCCGTACTTTTTTAAGCTGACCATCAGCTTTCTCATATACAGCTCGGGCTTTTCTTTTTGAAGCTGTTCGAGCTTCTCTGCTTCGTCCGGGAAGTTTTGGCCGAGCCACTCGATATATTCCGCGTTTTGTTCGCGCATTCGCTCGCGCATCATCTCTCGTTGGGGTACCTGCCCTTTAAGTCGCATTGCCGGCTCGCGATGGCCTCGCATCTGCTCGGGACGCTCTGCCCTTTGCTGCTGCATCCGCCTGCCGAACTGCTCTCGCATCGCGGCCCGCAGCTTATTTTTGAACGCGTCGGGGTCCTGCGTCCTCAGTTTCGCTAATTCGTCCGCCCTCTGCGGGTCGGCCCGGCGTATCCTCTGCATTATTCGCTCAATCGCTTCGTCCTTTAACTCGAACCGCCCTGCCCCTCGCCCCGCCTTCTCATCGAGCCAGATGTTGTTGCTGTCCTGCGGTTGGGCCGCAAAGCAGGCCGCCGGTCCTGCAATCACGAGAAGTCCCACTAATAAAGCCAAAAACTTTGCATACTCCGTTGTCATCTTCCTATCCTTTCCAAAAATCACTGCTGATATCTATCAGCTCCATTTCCACGTCATATAAACCCGCCTGGCCGTTACTGCCGTCATCGCCGAGCCGAAGTGCTGCAAGCTCGTTCACAACCTGCTCGACCTCCGCCGTCAGCACCGCAATATCGGCGTCTGCGGCGGCGATATCGTCACCCTGCCAGAGGGCACTCGCTATTACCGCAGTGCCTGGTTGGACCGGCGGCTGTACGGCAACCGGCTGGAATACCTTCACCGCAACAACCGCAGCGACGAACAGCACCGCCGCTACAGCCAGAACCTTATACATCGCCCGCCTTGACTCGACCGTCTTGCGCCGCATCAATGCCCCGGCAGCCGCTGCCTTTGCCTTTGCCAGTACCCCGGCGCCCGGCTCGGGCGCAGGGTATTGACGCAGCATCGCCTCTGTCCCGTCGATGTCGCGTGCCGCCTCCTCGGCTGAGCCGGCATCGACGAACCTCTCCAAAAGCTTTTTCAACTCTTCCTTTTCAGTATCGGACATTGCCTTTTCACTCCATCAGCTTCCGCAGTTTCTTTAGTCCCCGATGCACCTTCGACAGCGTTGTTCCTATCGGCTCGGCCCTCATAGCGGCTATTTCCTTAAAGCTGAGCTGCGAGTAGAAACGCAGCATTATCAGTTCTCGCACATCACCGTCCAGCTTTTCGAGTTGCATCTGCAGCTTATCAATCCTTACATCATCACGTTTCGTCTCGTTTGGCCTCAGTGCGAGCTGCTCTTTTTTCCTTTCGAGCAGGTTGCGGCGGCGCTGTTTTCGCCTCAGATAGTCGTAAAAAACGTTCGAGGCAATGGTAAAAAGCCAGCCGTCAAAGCTGCCGCCCCTGTACGACTTAAACCTCTCCACTAACTTGACAAATAGCTCACTCAGCAAATCTTCGCTGACGGTCCCGTCAGCGGTCAGCCGGTAAAAGTAACCGTAAAGCCGCCTCCCGTACAAATCCACCAGCTCTGAAAAACTTCGCTCATCACCGTTCTTACAGCCGATAATTACCTGTTCTAAGCGTTCTTTAGCCATATACAGCTTGCTTTTCTGCAAATAAAGACGCCTGGCAGGAACCTTTTATTGCAATATGGCGAGAAATTGCTATCCTGCCACTCGATGCCTGCGATTGTCAAAGAAACACAGAGCTCGCCAAAAAACACCTGGGCCGCAAAGCTCAAACGCACGTTTACCGCGTTTTTGCCGGTTGACAAAAAACGCAGAGGTAAGTGTAATCGCTGCGGCGCCTGCTGTAAACTGCCCAATCGCTGCCCGTTCCTCGCCTACGACGACCAGGGCCTTGCCGTCTGCAAAATCTACCCCATCCGTCCGCTCAACTGCAGAAAGTACCCCCGGACCAAATCGGAACTGGTCACGGCAGAGACCTGCGGCCACTCATTCGAGTGAAAAATCGACATATACCTCTGCCGGCCACAATGCACGGTCGCAATCGAATATCCAAAGGCCGGAACGAGAATACCCTCGCGAATTTGCTACGGAAGCTCAGGGCCATCGTCCTTCGGCGGTTCTTCGCCTTCTTCTTCGTCCACCTTCCACTGCTCGGATTCGTCAATGTCTTCTATCTCTCGCTGCATATACCTGAAGATTTTGTCCTGAAGCGGCTCCATCTTCTTCTGCCATCGAAGCATCCGACCGTAGCTCGCAACCAACATATCGAGACGAATCAACTGCCATTTCGCGATGCACTCCGGCTCCTTGATATTCGAGAACGGGTCGCACTTGAACGTTCGCCGACCGTCGGGCCCTATCTCACATAATTCACAGTCACTGCACTGTATCATTGAACACCCGCCCATAATCATTAAACAAGCAAACTTAAAACTTGTCCTTTACTTAACTATCCTCGTATAATAACATAAGTGCCGGAAACGTAAAGCACTTAAACAGCAGTTGTTCTTTAACGGACGGATTTATGGCAAAACCAAGGCGCAGACGCAAGGTGGGCAGCAAGAAAAGACGAGCACGGTGGAAGGTCCGCAACAAAAAGAGCGGCTGATTCGGCCGAACAGCTCCTCTCAGCGACCGGACATACCGCTCAGCGGTTAAACATCGTGGATACATACGATACGAGATATGAAGCATTTCACCGTCAAATTCAATCCTGACGACAGGCAAATCTCAATTCACGCCGGCGCCACTCTCGTGGAGGCGGCGGGCCTGGCGGGCATCATTCTTAATACCGTGTGCGGCGGACGGGGCATCTGCGGCAAGTGCAGCGTTATCATCGAGCCGCAACATCAAGAGGTACTGGCCTGCCAGTACCGCGTCCAGAGCAACCTGACCGTTACGGTTCCCCAGAGGTCGCGATTTTTCCGCCAGAAAATCCTTGCAGAAGGCATCACCGTAGAAGGCGGCGTAAAACCCGACATATATAAAAAGTACGAGCACAAAAACGCACCGGCGGTGCTCGGTGTGGCGGTGGATATCGGAACAACTACCGTTGTTGTCAAGCTCGTCGATATGACCGACGCCGGCGTTCTTGCGACCGAAAGCACGCTCAATCCCCAGGCAAAATTCGGCGACGACGTTATCAGCAGAATCTCCTATGCCGACAGCGAGCAAACGCTTGCCGAGCTGAACACAACGGTCGTCGATTGTCTCAATGACCTCATTGGCCGGCTCTGTCGAAAGACCTCGATTGGCCCGGAGCAGATTTACGAGGCGTCCGTCGTCGGCAATACGACGATGAATCACATCTTCCTCAAACTTCCCATTGTCCAGCTTGGCCGGTCGCCGTACAGGGCATACTCGCTCGAAGCAAAGGACCTGCCCCCGGCTCAACTGCCCCTGAAAATCAATCCCGCAGGCAATATACATACCGTCGAAAACATCGCCGGCTTTGTCGGGGCTGATACGGTTGCGGCGGCACTCGCCTCCGGCGCGGATACAATCGAGCAGATGACGCTGCTCGTTGATATCGGCACCAACGGCGAGATAGTGCTCGGCACGAAAGATAAGCTGCTGGCCGCAAGCTGCGCCGCCGGCCCTGCCTTCGAGGGCGCTCGCATTCAATGCGGCTCCCGCGGCGTCGAGGGTGCAATCGAAGCGGTCGTTGTCAACGACCGGGACATCGACATCGACGTCATCGGCGAAGCGCCCGCCCGCTCAATCTGCGGCTCCGGCCTTATCGACGCAGTCGCGGTTATGCTCGAACTGGGGATAATCGACAAGACAGGCCGGTTTGCTGAAAAGGCCGCACTGGCTGACAACTTGTCAGAGACGCTAATGTCGCGCCTTGTGGAGCGCAACGGTCGGCCGGCGTTTATTCTGGCCCAAAACAGGAAAGGTGAGGTCTTTCTTGACCAGAGGGACATACGCGAGGTTCAGCTTGCAAAGGCCGCCATCCGTGCGGGTATAAAGCTGCTCCAAAAGCGGCTCGGCCTGGCCGACGCCGACATCGAGCAGGTATTTCTCGCCGGCGCCTTCGGCAACTATATCCGAAAAGAGTCCGCATTGCGAACGGGGCTGCTGCCGCAACTCGCTGCCGAGCGGATCCATTCGGTCGGCAACGCCGCCTGCTCCGGTGCAATGCTGACGCTGGTCAGCTCGCATTACCGAGACACCGCAAAGGACCTTGCCGGGCGAATCGAATACGTCGAAATCGCGCACGAACCCGGCTTTCAGGACGTCTTTACCGATGCAATGTTCTTCTAAGACAAACTGCGACAATAAGTACCTATCCGAATAACCCTTTTCGGCTCCGTCATCCGGAGCAAAGCGAAGGCTCTCCACATCTTTGAGTTTTACATTTCAAATTTTCTCTCTGCTATCAAAATAATCAATTATCATTCATCGATAATCAATTGATTGGACTACCATCGGCCGGACCGGCTTAGCTTCGCAGTTCCAATGCCTTCAGCCTTTTCCCCGCCGGTATAGTCACCAGGAAACTCGTTTCATCCGGTCAAAGCCGGATAAATTCAAAAACTTGTACTGAGCAAAGTCGAAGTATCAAAGAGCAAAATGCAAACCTATCGAACGCCGCTACCCTGCGGCTCGCCGCACGCAATACGCGATACGAAAATATACGGATACCACAGCAAACACTACTGGCATATCCTGACACTACCCGCCACAAAACAGAAGGGGACGGCCTTTGACCGTCCCCTGGAATACACGCCCTCTCGACCTGTCACTCGCCCTGGTACTCGTATGCACCACGGTCAACAACATCGTTAACAATGCGAGTCTGGCCGGCAATATCCTTAATCCCAACTTCTTCCGTCGTAGTATCGGGGTCGCCCGAGTCTATACACACACTGTTTGATGCGAGGCTGTAGTCACCTGACCCAGCATCAACAAATCCCGCCTCATCACGCGTATAGTGCAAGTAAGAACCAGGATATGGATACGTTCCCTTCTGCATGGGATAGACACCCTCGGGCCCGTTATATAAGTGGCAGTAATCGTAATCCACCGCACCCAAGTTTATATCGACCATTACATCATCCATGATGATACAGTTCCGTACGCTGCTGTCCGGCGGCCCTGATATCTGAGCGATCGCGTCGCTCTTTTCGTCACCCGTTTCTGGGTCTTCCCATTCCAGGCATGCCTCGTTACCGACAAACGTCGAATTCAGTATCGTTATATTACAGCCTATGTCGAATACTCCACCGCCAATCCACCCGGCTTCATTCCCAAGAAAGAGGCAGTTTAGAATCTTCATGGCCGAGTAATACTCAACATAGATGCCGCCTCCGTTATCCGCATAGTTATTCTTGAAGATGCAGTTCTTCACTACCACATCCCATACGGGGGTATAATCTGGCAGAGGGGCACCGTCGATATCACCATTCAATATCCCACCACCAGCATCATCGATGGTGCCATTAGAGCCGTTATCATACCCATTTCCGGAGAACTCGCACCTGCTTACTGTTACCTCATGGTCAACCTGCGAGTCATTATCATACATCCAAAGGCCGCACCTGCTGTTACTAACTATATCGCAATTGTCAATCAGTGCAGATGAATTTGCCACGACAACCCCGCTGTACCCGCCCCTAATCGTAAAGTTGATCAACTGAGCTTCCCTCTTGCCGCCAGAGAATGTTACAACATCGCCGCCGCAACCGTCAATCACAGTCACATCTGCCGCGCCTATCACACGAATTAGCTTGCCGTTGAAATCGATGTTCTCGTAGTATATACCCTCCGCCACTACAACAACGTCACCGCACAGGGCCGCGTCTATCGCATCCTGAATCGTGTCATACTCCGACGGAACATTTAGAACGCTGGTCATATTGACCGTCACCTCCGCCGTGTCCGAATCGCCGCTATAGTTATTCCAAACCCCGAGCTTCGCAGTGTACACACCTGTCGAACAACTATACGAATGAGTGGTCATCTTGTCCCACTGCCCATCCGGGTAACTCGTGG
>CAZPDW010000117.1:0-6407 GCA_964585535.1 uncultured Pirellulales bacterium | reverse complement strand
TGACAAAGTTGAGAAGTTGTTAAATAATCGTCCACGTAAATGTTTGAACTATCGGGCAGCGGCGGAGTGAGGTGTGCTCGCTGGTGGACGTGGCGCAAACGATTGCCGAGCTTGGCCCAGCGTGAGCTTTACGATTTGTGGAAAGACCCGGGTGAGTTTCATAACATAGCTGAGCTGTCCCGGTACAAAGAGCGGGTGGCGGCGATGCACGCTGCGCTGGTAGCTGAGCTTGGTGAGCGGCCGCAGCAGACCGAGCGCCGCTGCCGGGCGGATTATGCCCGCGGCTACAATCGCGGCAATGAGGGGAAGGTGTAAGGAACGGGGGTGGCTGGGCCGGTTCGGGGCCCTTCAGGGCCATACGTGTGACATTTCGAGAATTATTTACTTGACGGCTTGGTAATAAACAAGTTAGACTAACGTCAATTCCGATCATGGAGGTATCGGCGTTTCGCTTTTGTAAGGCGCTTCATTGTTTCTTTGCGGCCCGGAGGACAAGAAGGAGGAGAAATGAGCAGGCATCGTTACTACTCGGTTTTGATTGCGGTAATTGTCTTGTCGGTAGTCCCCGGCCAGCCGGCGAGGGCGTCCACATGGGTAAGTGGTTCGGATACAACAGGCCAAGCGGGCGTTTATGGAACGAAGGGAGTGGCGGATGCGAACAATGCTCCCGGCGGGCGAACGGGCAGCGTTTCGTGGACGGATTCGGAGGGGGATTTTTGGCTGTTTGGCGGTGAGGGGCTTGATGCCAACGGCAGCGGCGGGCGTCTCAACGACCTCTGGAAGTATGAGCATTCCAGTGGTTTTTGGACGTGGGTGAGCGGCTCGGACACAGTCGATGAGACAGGTGTGTATGGTGAGAAGGGAGCAGCCCATCCGAATAATGTTGCCGGTGCGAGGAGCGGCAGCGTATCGTGGACGGACTCAAACGATAATCTGTGGCTTTTCGGCGGTCGGGGCTATGACGGCACCGGCGAATTGGAATATCTGAACGATTTGTGGAGATACGACGGGACGAATTGGACGTGGGTAAGCGGCTCGAACTCGATAGGCGAGGGCGGACACTACGGAACCAGGGGCCAGCCGGAACCGGCAAATATCCCCGGGGCTCGTCAGGGCAGTGTCGGTTGGAAAGATGCCAACGACAACTTTTGGTTGTTCGGCGGGGACGGGCTGGATGCAGAAATGGACACGGGCTATCTGAATGACCTTTGGATGTTTGACGGAGCGAACTGGACGTGGGTAAGCGGCTCGTCTTCGATAAATCAGACCGGGATTTACGGTGAGCGAGGTGTTGCTGATGCGTCGAATTCGCCCGGTGGCAGGCAGGGAAGTGTTGGCTGGACAGATGCGAACGAGAACTTCTGGCTCTTTGGCGGGTCGGGCTATGACGGCGGCAGCACAGGATTGTTGAACGATTTGTGGAAGTATGACGGGATGATGTGGACATGGGTAAGCGGCTCGGCGAGCAAAGATGAGACGGGAGTTTACGGCAGCAAGGAGGTGGCGAATCCGGCCAATGCGCCCGGCTCACGGTGGCGGAGCATATGCTGGGCTGATGGCAATGGGGATTTGTGGCTGTTTGGCGGGGATGGTTTCGACGGCACCGGCGACAACGGCTATCTTAACGACCTCTGGAAATTCGAGCTTGCCGGCGGTGTCTGGGCGTGGATGAACGGCTCGAACACGACAAACCAGGCCGGGATATATGGAACCGAGGGTGTCGATGACCCGAATGGTTTTCCCGGGGCGAGGAAGTCCGGCGTTTGCTGGGCCGATGCGCAGGGCGACCTCTGGCTGCTCGGCGGCGAGGGGTACGCTTCGAGCACATCCGGCCGGCTGAACGATTTGTGGAAGCTGCGGCGCTTCTGTGACCGAGCGACGGTGGGTGATTTGAACAGTGACTGTATTGTGAATATGTCTGACTTAGCTGTGATGACATCGCACTAGCTCGAGGATAACTGGCATTATTGAGACCGAAGGCGAGAGCCGACTCGTTTCACCAACGCTGCCGGAGAAGTTCGTCCTTCGCAGTACCCTGCTCTGCGAAGCTACGCGGGCCGAAGAAGATACTACGGAGAATGGAATAAAAGTATCTTGCCGGCAAATCAGGCGTTTGTTTGGATGCGGAGGTGTTTTTTTCTTGACAATCTGCGTCTAATCTTCTATATTATCTTTGTCACCACGTTGGGAACAGGGAGGATTCCCCGAGGATGGGTAAACCCTGAGGCGCTGAAGGTGTATGGCGGCGAGTGCTTTTGCATTTGCCCAAACAGCCGGCGCTCGGCCGGGGGCTAATGGCTTCGCAGTTGAAGTGTTGTCGAAGGGGACGGGATTGCAGATTTGCGGCGCCCCCTGAGCGGGTCAGTGCGGTTTGGACCTTCCGCCTGCCGCCGGGGACGCCGCTTTTTTTATACCCTTCAGGGTAATAAATTCCCGCGAGTGAGATTTCAAGTTGTTGTTCTAAAATTACTTACCCGCGAACGAACGGGAAATTTCAACCGGGAGCACTATATTTATTCGATTTTACCTTTCGCGTGCATAGTTTTCTTGACTTTTTACCGAGCTGCCGATAGTCTGTTGTGCGTAGAATGCGGTCGGTTCCGTCCAGCAACGGATTGCGGAAAACAAGCCGGACGGTTCGTTTTAAGGATGCCCTGGACCTATGAAAAAATCCGGACAAATCGAGGAGCAGTTCGAGAGTATGCCCATCCTCGACGAGCTTAAGAACTCGTACTTAAACTACGCGATGAGCGTGATTGTCTCACGGGCCCTGCCGGACGTGAGGGACGGGTTGAAACCGTCGCAGCGGCGTATCTTGGTCGCGATGAACGATTTGAACCTCGGGCCGCGGAGCAAACATCGCAAGTGCGCCAAGATAGTCGGCGATACGGGCGGCAACTATCATCCGCACGGCGATGCGGCGACGTACGGGACACTGGTTCGGATGGGCCAGAACTGGAATATGAGGTGTTGCCTGGTTGACCCGCAGGGCAACTTCGGATCCATTGACGCCGACCCGCCCGCCGCTATGCGATACACCGAGGCGCGGATGACCGCGGCGGCGACGGATATGCTCGACGACATCAAATACGATACGGTCGATTTCGTTCCCAACTACGACGAGACCAGGACCGAGCCGACGGTTTTGCCGTCGAAGTTTCCGAATCTTTTGGTGAACGGCTCGACCGGGATTGCCGTCGGTATGGCGACGAATCTTCCGCCGCACAACGTGGCCGAGGTATGCGATGCGCTTCTGCTGGTAATCAACGACCCGAAGTGCGGCTTTAAGGACATAATGACCAAGCTGCCCGGGCCGGACTTCCCGACCGGGGGGACAATCTGCGGCAGCAAGGGTATAGTGGACGCCTACACGACAGGCAAGGGACATCTCAGAGTGAGGGGCAAGGCGGAAACTGAGACAAGCAAGCGGGGCAAGGAGAGAATTGTCATCACGGAAATCCCTTATATGGTCGTCAAAACGACGATAGTCTCGAAGATAGCGGACTGCGTTCGCAGCGGCCAGATTGCGGAGATTGCGGATATCCGGGACGAATCCGACCGCCACGGGATGCGGATAGTGGTGGAGCTGAAAAAAGACGCCTCTGCGAACGTAGCGCTGAACAAGCTCTATCAGTACTCACCACTTCAGACGACGTTTGCGATTGCAAATGTTGCGCTGGTAAATAACCGCCCCGAGACGCTGAACATTCGGCAGATGTTAGACTACTTTATCGAGCACCGCAAGACGGTAATCAGGCGGCGCAGCCGGTTTTTGCTCAAGCGGTGCAGGAACCGGGCGCATATCATCGAGGGGCTTATCTTAGCCGTGAGCGACATCGATGAAATCATCGAGATTATCAAAAAGTCGCCCGATGCGCCGACGGCAAAGCTGAATTTGATGGCCAGGCCGTTGAAGCTGATGGAGTTAGGGACGCTGAAAAAACTTCTTGCGAAGGAATTTATACGTGCCAAAAGCAAGGGCAAACACTATCTGACCGGGCCGCAGGCGGATGCGATTTTGACGATGCAGCTTCAGCGGCTGACGGGGCTGGAGATTGAGAAGCTGGCAAAAGAATACGCCGAGCTGACGGAGCGAATAGAGGGATACGAGGCAATCCTGGCCGACGAGCGGGTGCTGCTTGATATTATTCGTGAGGACCTTTACGAGATTAAGGACAAATACGGTGACGCCCGACGGACCGAAATTGCCGGTACGGTCGAGCAGTTCGATATCGAGGATTTGATTGCGGAAGAGGAAGTTGTCGTGACGGTAAGTCACGCCGGGTATGTCAAGCGAATGCCCATAGATACGTATCGCAAGCAGGGCAGAGGCGGGACGGGTATCATCGGCTCGGATACGAAGGAAGGGGACTTTATCGAGCATCTGTTTTCGGCCTCGACACACGATTATCTGCTGATTTTTACGAATCGCGGCAAGTGCTACTGGCTGAAGGTCTATGACGTTCCGAGTATGTCGCGCCAGAGCAAGGGCAGGAGTATCGCCAACCTTCTGAATCTCGGCGACCAGACGATTGCCTCGGTAATCAACGTTGCGCAGCTGAGCGGCGGCGGAGCCGATGACGGGACCAACGGGCCCGAGCTTGTTATGGCGACACGCAACGGGCTTGTGAAGAAGACCCGGCTAAGTGCGTACAGTCACCCGCGTTCTAACGGTGTGATTGCGATTAAGCTCGACCTGAACGATGCACTGATTGACGTGGCATTGACGACAGGTAAGGACCACATTGTCCTGGGTACCCGTGACGGTATGGCAATCCGGTTCGCCGAGGAGCAGGCGCGCTCGATGGGCAGGGTCTCTCGCGGCGTCATCGGAATCAAGCTGCGCCAGGGCGATGCCGTTGTCGATATGGTGATTGCCGAAGCCGGTGCGGCGCTATTAACGGTTTGCGAGAACGGCTACGGCAAGCGGACGGGTCTTGACAACTACCGGCCCCAGAACCGGGGCGGCTTGGGGCTGAAGAATATAAAGACCTCCGCAAGAAACGGCAAAGTCGTCGCGCTCAAGGCGGTTCAGCGGGCCGATGAGCTGATGCTGATTACCGCGCACGGGATTATCATTCGCACGGGATTAGACAAGATTCGTTCGATTGGCAGGAATACCCAGGGTGTACGGCTCATCAAGCTGCGGGAGGGTGATAAGTTTGTTGCCGCTGCGAAGATTGCGCCCGAGGAGCCGGAGACGCCGAAGCACAAACCGAACGAAAAAAGCGAAGCAAAGGCAAAGCCCGAAGCGCAGCCGATGACGCAGGAAGATACGGGGACAGAGAGCAAAACGGCTGCGAAGCCGAAACCCAAATCCGCTGTGATGCGCCGGGCGAAGGCACAGAAAAAGGTCAGAACGAAAACCGGCAAGAAGACCGGGAAAAAGAGACGCCGGTAGCAGGGGTAGCCGATTGGATTTTGCCTGAGAGTGAAGATGGTCAGGGATAAGCGCAACTCAGCAGATAAGCAGCAGCGAATTTATGTCGTCGCGGGCAAGGAAGAGACCATGGTAAACGCCCGGTGCAGCGAGCTGCTCGATGAGCTGATTGAGCCGGAGCAGCGCGCGACGGGGCTTTTCGACGCCGAGCCGGACAAGGTCGATATTGCAGAGATATTCGACGAGCTGCGGACGCTGCCCTTTTTGGCCGGGCGCAGGGTGGTGCTTGTGAAAAATGCCGATAAGTTTGTCTCTGCAAACAGGCAGCTTCTTGAGAACTATTTTGACAATCCCTCTCCGACCGGTGTCCTCGTACTGACGGTAAAGACCTGGGACAGCAGGACCCGGCTGGCGAAGAAGCTGCCGGGCGTGGGGACGCTTATCGCTGTTGAGCGGCCGAAGACGCAGGAGCTCTGGAGGCATCTGGTTTCTTATGCAAAAGATGCCCACGATAAGGGACTCGGCAGGCAGGCGGCTGAGCTTCTCGTTGATTTGGCGGGGGACGATTTGACGCGGCTTTACACGGAAATTGACAAGCTTGCCCTCTTCGCGGACAGCGAAAAAAACATAACGACAAAACACATAGAGTCGCTGACAGGTAACAATCGTCTTTTCAATGCCTTTTCGGTAATCGATGCGTGCATAGCAGGTAATGCTGCCCAGGCGGCACAGCGGCTGAGAAAGATGTTTGCCGAGGACAGGTCAACGGAATACACTGCCGTCGGCGCCTTTGCATATCATTTTCGCAAGCTGTGGACGGCCAAGAGGATGCT
This sequence comes from uncultured Pirellulales bacterium, assembly GCA_964585535.1. Taxonomy (GTDB): domain Bacteria; phylum Planctomycetota; class Phycisphaerae; order Sedimentisphaerales; family Anaerobacaceae; genus JAUVYV01. Next base: position 194 of record CAZPDW010000117.1, on the reverse strand, counting down.
TGCGGCCGGGGACAGTGTCAATGCGGTAGCAGGCCGGCTTCGGATGTGGTATAATAAGGATGCGCAATTCGCACAGGTTCGCCGGCTGTCGATGAGGCAGCTCGGCGACCGGCTGCAGCAGTTGGCGGCAATCGATTATGCAATCAAGCGGGGCAGGGCCCAGCCGAGAGTCGCGATGGAGCAGCTTGTCTTGA
>CAZPDW010000116.1:0-6521 GCA_964585535.1 uncultured Pirellulales bacterium | reverse complement strand
TCTCAGTAGCTCGTCTTTCGGCGCCAGCAAATTTTGTCTCAGCCGGCTGTACGACACGTATGCCCTGTCATAGTCTCTGCTCGAATAGAGCTCCTCTGCCGTTTTCAGGGAAACCGGCTCGTCAGCGGGCCCCGCTGTTTCGCTTTGCGAAGCAAAGTGGCGGCCGCTGCGACTCTGCTCGAAGTTCTGCTCGACGTCATAATTCTTATCCGTGTCTTGCCGCACCGGCTGATGCTGTTTAAGCAGGTGCGACCTGCTCACCGGCCTTGCCGCCGCCTTTGCCGGCCCCTTCGTTCTGTAGCCCAACAGCACATAGACCAACAGGCCGGCTGTTGCGACAAGTACGAGAATCAGGATTTTCTGGCCGGCGGTCGGACCTCTGCCGTGACTGCTCTCCGCCGGAGATTGAGCCGTTTCAGCCGCTTCGGATTTTTCATCGAAAGCGCCTGCCGAAGCGGCGACTCCATCCGAACCATCGTCTGTGACGGGACCTTCACTGTCGTTTGGCCCCCCGGCGACGCCGGCTTTTATCGGCTCTTTGGGCTCCGGGACCTGCGGACTCGGTTCCCGGGCTGGCTGCTCTTTGCCGGCAGTTTTGCGCTTTCCTTTTGCCATTGTTCTCAGGTAATACCCACAGTCTTTATATAGTCGTAATCTCAACAGCAATAATTGTGCCAGGGCCTCTCGCCGGCCCGGCCCGGCGGTTGTTTTTAGCTTTACGCTGCCAAAATCGCCCATTCACGGCCTCTTTTGACTTGGGCGGGACCGGCAGAGATGTCAGGATTCTGAACGCGCCGATGGATTTTCTTACACGTCAAACCGCCCATCGGCCTGAGTAAGATATTGTCCGGGACGATTTGATTGCAGAGCCGGTGGCGGTTTGCTCAGGCATAGCGATTATGCTGCGGTAACCGGCTCCGGCAGGGCGGTTCCGAGGTCGTTTTGCGACGCCCGGACAGCCGTTTTCGGCGTCTTTTGGATGTTGTGCTGCCTGACCTTGGCGTAAAGAGTCGCCCTGGTTATCCCTAACAGTGCGGCGGCGCGGGTCTTTTGCCAGCCCGTTTCCTTCAGCGCCAGGGCAATCAGCTCCCGTTCGGCCTTTTCAAGCGAGAAGTCCTTGACCGGCTCGAGTGTCGGATGGCTTGAGACGGACCAGTCAGCCGAGTCGATTACGATGGTGCTCAGGCCGATTTTGTCGGTGCTCTCCAGTAAAACGGCTCGCTCGATAACGTTGCGAAGCTCACGAACGTTCCCGGGCCAGGTGTGATTCTCCAGAACCTCCATCGCCATATTCGTTATCGAGCTTATGTCCTTTGCCTTTTCAGGGCAGATAATCGACGTTCTGAGGAAATAGTCGGCGAGGAGGCGGATGTCGTCTTTGCGTTCGGCTGTCCTCAGGGGCGCAATTGAAATCGGGCAGATGTTGAGGCGGTAATAAAGGTCGCGCCTGAAACGGTTCGCCCCGACTTCCCTGAACAGGTTTCGATTGCTCGAGGCGATTATGGTTGCCTTGCAGACGATGTCCCTTATGCCGCCGACCTTGCGAAAGCTTTTTTCCTGGAGAACACGCAGCAGCTTTGCCTGAAGCTCGACAGGCATCTCGCTTATCTCGTCGAGAAAGATACTCCCCTCGCCGGCCAGCTCCAACAGACCGGTTTTCTCACGCTCTGCGCTGGTGAACGAGCCCTTTGTGTGTCCAAAAAGCTCGCTTTCGAGAAGATTTGCCGTCAGAGAGGCGCAGTTGACCGCGACAAATTGTTCACCCGGATGCCTTAGCGCGTGCACCGCTTTTGCCGCGAGCTCTTTGCCTGTCCCCGTTTCGCCGACGATTAACACGGGGTTGCACTTGCTCGACGCCACAAGCCGAATCATCCGCAGTGTGTCCCGGATAGCGGAGCTTTGACCGACCATCGATGCCTGTGCGGCTAACTCGTCCGCGAAAAACTTCTCTGCCCCGTCCGGGCCGGTCTCGCCGGCGCTTATCCGGACGGCAATTTGCTCGAGCTTCTGAGCGACCGGGCCGTGCAGGTAGTCGAGTGCGCCGGCCCGCTTGTAGTCTGAATCCGGCCACTTCTGACCTGCCGTGTCGCGGCTGACTACAACGACGGGAATGTTGGCCGAACGGCCGTTCAGGGCGCAAATGAAATCGCCGAGCCGGGCCGGAGAACACTCCTCGTCGAATACAATTAAATCCGGCCTGACCGTTCCAGCGATATCAAAACAGTCAGCAGGGTCGTCCGCGATGTAAACTTCCCGTCCGAACCGACGGGCTAAGTGCTGAATATCTGCGGTTTTGCTCGATACAACAATCTTGTGTAACAACATCTACGCGCTGCCATCTACGCGTTATCCCCCACGGTTCAATCGGTTGCAATAAGCATCGTTGCCTGCTGCTTCTGTCAGGTGCGGATGTCCGGTAAATCGACACGTAAGAGCGGACATCTTTAATTTTTTATGGGACGGGCCAATAATATCGACACTTTGTGCGCTTTGAAAAAATTATGCCCCTTAGTCTGACTTTTATCGGACATTTTCCGCCGGTCAACAGTCCTTGATTCGGGCAAGTTTAGTCTTGTTTTATGGGACGTCACCCAGGGGACAACGTTTATGGGACTTTGCAATGTCACTGAACCGGCCAAACCGGCCGGGAGGATATTTTTTTGCGGCGTAGAAACTTCCGCAGGCAGATTTTTCCGTCAATGCGGAAGAATTGTCCCGGTATATGCTAATCGCAGGCAGAGCTTTGTCTGTCACTTTTTGTACACGCCGATTTTGTAACATCTTTGTTCGTAAGCGCTTACAGCTCAGACGGGGGTTTTTAATTTGTTTTGGCACGGCGATTGCTAAGTTCCTACTCGGCCCGGTGACGTTGCACCGTGTTTGTCGGATAAATTTTTTAAGATTAAACGTTGTAATGAGGTGGCTGACAAATGAGTTCAATATCATCCATAGCATCGGCCAGTAACATACAGGCCGACTACATGAAAATCCTCGTCGCTCAGCTTCAGAATCAAAACCCGCTTGAGCCGATGGACAACAATGAAATGGCCTCGCAATTGGCGCAGTTGTCGCAATTAGGTCAGATTGAATCCCTGAACCGCAGCTTTTCCGAAGTTCTCACTACGACCAGGCGCAGCTACGCCGACTCTCTGATAGGTAAAAATGTCACCTTTTTTTCCGAGGACGAGGCAACGGCTACCCTCGAGAAAATCACGGGCAGAGTGATTTCCGTATTGAACGACCCTGATACAAAAGAGCCCCTCCTGGGAGTGACGGCCGGGCAGGGCGACCAGGAGCAGGAATATACACTGGGACTCAATGCCGTTGTGCTGGTAGAAAACTGAAACCAGGTATTTGTTGTTAAAGAACACTAAGAACTAAGGAGAAACAAAAATGAGCTTTGCCTTGTCATCGGGAGTTACGGGACTGCAGGCGCATCAGAAGATGCTGGATATTGCCGGCAATAACCTCGCCAATGTCAATACGACGGCTTTTAAGGCCAGCAGGATAATTTTTTCCGAGCTGCTGAGCGAGACGATTAAGAAAGCATCGCAGCCCACGGCAGGCACGGGCGGCACGAACCCTCAGCAGATGGGCAGCGGCGTCGGCGTATCCGGTATCGTGCCGAATATGCAGCAGGGCAACATTGTCAACACCGGCAACCCGCTGGATATGGCAATGGAAGGCGAGGGCTATTTCGTGCTCAGCGACGGCGAGCAGTACATCTATACGCGGGCCGGTGCGTTCGGCGTTGACCAGAGCTCGAATTTGGTTGACCCGGCGACCGGTTATCGCGTGCAGCGAATCGGCTCTGAAGGTGAGATAGACGGTTTCCAGACGCCCGGCGACAGCAATGTTCACGTCCCCTACGATGTTGCGATGTCGGCCAGCGCGACCTCGCAGGTGAAGGTCTCCGGCAACCTCAGTGCCGATGCGGCGCTTACCATTGCGCAGACAAATGTGCTTACGGCAAACAGCAGCTTTACGACAAACGGCGGAAGCTCCGTCACGACAAGCACAGAGCTGGACACGCTCGACCAGTTCACCAGCGGAACGCTTACTTCGGCGGTAATCACGGTCTCCGGTTACGACCATGACGGCGCCGCACTTTCGGACGCCACCGGGCTCACTGTAACGGCGACCACGACGATTGCTGACCTTATCGACCATATAAACACGGTTCTCGGCACGAGCGGGACGGCTTCCTTGGTCAACGGAAAAATCCGAATTACCGATACCGGCGGGGGCTACAGCTTGTCGGACGCCCGGCTTGGCTTCTCGAACACCGGAACGGCACAACTCGATTTACCATCCTATTTCGAGGTGACAACCGTCGGCGGTGAAGAGGTCAAAAATGTCAACATCACCGTTTATGACTCGCAGGGCGGCAAGCACGTCCTTTCGGGTGCCTTCGTCAGAACAAACACAAATAACACCTGGGATATGGTCCTTACATCCATTACGGGTGACGTGCAGAACATCGGCGTGGATGCCCGGCGTATAAGGGGTATCGAATTCGATTCAAGCGAGGGTTCATACTCCGGTCTGAACAGTACAATAAGCGACACCGCTGATTTCGCAATCACCTTCGCACACGACCCGACCAATCCTCAAACCATCGGTATTGATATGGGCACAGCCGGACAGCTTGACGGGCTGACGCAGTTTGCAGGCAACTCCATTGCGGTTGCAAGAGAACAGGACGGCTACGAGGCCGGTCGGCTCGCCACCATCTCGGTGAACAAGGAAGGGATACTAATCGGTGCGTTCTCGAACGGTGTAAAAAAGAACATCGCTGCACTGAGAATCGCACTTTTCCAGAACGCGACCGGCCTGGAAAGCATCGGCAGCGGCTACTTCATTCCTTCGGCAAACTCCGGCGAGGCGGTCGCCACCCAGGCGCTGACCGGCGGTGCCGGCACAATCCACGGCGGCTCGCTCGAGAAGTCAAACGCCGACGTCGCCATCGAGTTTATTAACCTTATTCAGGCGCAAAACGGCTTTCAGGCCAACGCAAGGACAATAAGAGTCGCCAACGAGATTCTAAGAGAGCTGTCCGGTCTTATCAGATAGAACAGGGAAATACTCGAAATGATGTTGTTACCTTTAATCACGTCAGCATTTGCACGGGGGCTTTTGGCCCTGACGCCTGTAGAAAGGTGGCAGGCGGCACAGCGCTTTAGCGGCAGCTTTATCACCGAGCGATGGTTTCTTGTCGCCGTTTTGGTTGTAATGTTCACCTTATGTGTCTTGCTGCTGGTTGTCAGTATTTACAAAACGGCGCGTGAGTTGAAGACGACGGAAAATCTCTTTGAGGATTCCGCCAGACAAAAAGGACTTAGTGAGGACGAATGCCGGCTCCTGCTGGCCGTTGCCACCAAAGCCGGTTTAAAACGCGGCGAGGCGATTTATACTATGTCAGGCGCCTTTGACCGCGGAGCCGACGCTATGGTCGGCGAGCATCTCAAGGGCCGCGGCTCGCCGGAGCAGACAAAGCAGTTCAGGAATGAGCTGGCAGGGCTGCGCGAAAAACTTGGATTCCGCAGGCGCGTGGCGGCGGCACAAATGACGACCCACTCCAGGCAACTCGGCACCAGGCAGATTCCCGTCGGCAAGGAGCTGATTATCAAGACGGCAGCCGATGGGCAAAGCGATGGCGCAGATATATCGTGCACGGTCATAAGGAACACCGATGTTGAGTTTGCCGTCAAATTAGCTTCTCGGCTTCAGACCGGAACGGGCCAGTCCTGGACGCTCAGGTATGATTTTGGCGCCTCCCTCTGGGAGTTTGAAGCTGCCGTGGTAAGCTGCTCGGGCGAGACGGTCGTCTTTAATCACTGCGACAACATCCGCTTCATCAGCCACAGGCGTTTTCCCCGCATACCCGTGCGGAGATGCGGCTTGATAGCGGTATTTCCGTTTGCCAAAACGGTTACAGCCGAAGACGGCCGGCAGCAAAGTTCGCAGGGTATCGACACGCAATCCGAACGGGAGCCGTCGTCGGCTGAAAGCTGCTGCCAGTCGCCTCAATTTGCAGACGCCGTTGTCACCGAGCTGGGCGGGCCGGGACTGCGAATTTCGACGCCCCTGAATGTGAAAGCCGCCGACAGGGTCATTGTGCTGTTCAATCTTGCAGAAGAAGACGGTTCTGCTCACGAAGCCGCCGCCAACAAGATGAAAATTCTGCAGAGTGTCGGGATTGTTCGCGATGTTGCCGAAACAGCAGCCGGCGAAAAGGGCAAAGAGAACCGCTCAATCGCCGTCGAGCTGATTACGCTGAACGAATCGGACCTCAATGAGCTGATTCGTATCAGCAACGCCGCGGCCGTCAGGGCCGGGCACGAAAACGCCGGGGCGGACAATGCCGCAGCCGAACCCGAACTCGCCGTGACTGACCGCGGCTGCCGAGCCCTGACGTGGCCCATGTGCTCATCGCCGGCACGACGGGCTCGGGCAAGACGACGCTGGCGCGGACGATGGTCGCCTCGCTGGCGCTGCACAACAACCAGCGTTCGTTGCAG
>CAZPDW010000115.1:0-6644 GCA_964585535.1 uncultured Pirellulales bacterium | reverse complement strand
CTCGTTACTTTTCTTCAAGACCTCCGGCGTGCTCATCGCAGGCGGTTACCTGGCTGGCAAGGCCCCGGCCCTGCTGAAACTGTTGTCCAAACACTAAATACGCCTCACCCGAGCATCGAGCATCGATTTGTGCCGGCAACCCTTGCAACGACATCATTTTTCGGCTATAAGCATATCAGGACAAAGCATAGGTTTAATAAACAAGGACAGAATATGAGATATTCCCGAATGCTGCTCCCGACGGCCAGGCAGGTGCCAGCCGAGGCCGAAATTTCATCTCACCGGCTGATGATTCGTGCGGGGCTTATACGAAAGCTCGCCTCCGGCACTTATACTTACCTGCCGCTGGGCTTTCGCTGCCTTCGAAAGGTAATCGACATCGTCCGCGAGGAAATGAACAAGGCCGGCGCACAGGAGATACTAATGCCCTCCGTCCAGCCGATGGAGTTGTGGTCCCGGACCGGCCGCGACATCGACTACGGGCCAACTATGGCGCACTTCACCGACCGGCACGGCCGGGAAAACGTCCTCGCCCCGACCGCCGAAGAGGTCGTTACAACACTGGCCGCAAACGAAATCAGCTCGTACAAACAGCTTCCATTCAACATCTACCAGGTTAGCTTCAAGTTCCGCGACGAGTTTCGACCGCGCTTCGGCGTCCTCCGCAGCCGCGAATTCATTATGAAGGACGCCTACAGCTTCCACGCCGACCCAATATCGCTCGACGACGAATACCAAAATATGTACGAAACCTACAAACGCATCTTCGCCCGCTGCGGCCTGCCTTACCTCATCGTCGAGGCCGAGTCCGGCGAGATGGGCGGCTCCGGCTCCCACCAGTTCACCATCCCCTGCTCCTCCGGCGAGGACGTCATCGTCTATACCGAGGACGGCTCCTACGCCGCCAACATCGAAAAAGCCGCCGTTGACCCATTACCCAAACAAAACCCCATACAAAACCCGCCGAAGGCGGAGCTTGTCCATACCCCAAACGTCGGCTCCATCGAGGCCGTCTGCAAATTCCTCGGCACCGGCCCTGAGCACATGGTCAAAACCCTCATTTACTCATCGCAGGGTGAAATTGTCGCCGTGCTTGTTCGCGGCGACCATGATGTCAACGATGAGAAGCTCACCCAGGCCGTCGGCGGCAGGCACATCGAGCTTGCAGATGAAAAAACCATCGAAGACGTTACCGGTGCAAAGGTCGGCTTTGCCGGCCCTGTCGGGATAGCCGACAAAATTGATACATTGTTGATGGATTACGCCGTCGCCGCTATGCCCGTCTGGGTCACCGGTGCCAACAAGACCGACTACCATACGAAAAACATTGTCCCGGGACGCGATTTCAATATGGCTAATGCCCACATGCTTGATATCCGTTTTGCCGTCGAAGGCGACACGCACGACGACAAGCCCCTGCTTTTCAAACGAGGCATCGAGGTTGGCCAGGTCTTCAAACTCGGAACCAAATACTCCGAAAAGCTCAACTGCAAATTCCTCGATGAAAACGGCAAGGAAAAGCCCTGTCTTATGGGCTGTTATGGCATCGGCATCAACCGCATCGTCGCCTCGGCAATCGAAACCGGCAACGATAAAAACGGCATCGTCTGGCCCATCTCAATCGCCCCCTTCGAGGTAATCATCGTTGCGGCTAACGCCGACGAGCCGGACGTTACCCGCACCGCCGAAGAAATATACACCAAACTTACCGACGCCGGCGTCGATGTCCTCTTGGACGACCGCGAAGAACGCGCAGGAGTAAAATTCAAAGACGCCGACCTCATCGGAATACCCGTTCGCGTCACCGTCGGCAAAAAAGCACTCGCCGACGGCAACGTCGAAATAAAGCTCCGCCCAGAAAAAGATTTCGAGAAAATCCCCGTCGCCGCCGCCGTGACCAGAGTCATAGAAATCGTAAATGCCCTGAAAGCCAAACTGACCGTCTGAAACTCGAAATACGAAATACGAGATACGAACTATGTGGAACTCGAAACCGCCGGTTCCGGTTAAACTAATCGTCGGCATTCTTGCCGCCAACGACAATTGTCTCGCCGCAGCACGCGATACCGTCTCAGCCAACCTCGGCCAAATCGACCTCGAAAGCGACACCTGGCCGTTCACCCATACCGACTACTACGCCGAGCAGACCGGCCCGGACATCCTCCGCCGGTTCGTCTCAATCGAAAAACTCATCAACCCCGGCCGGCTCGCAAAAATAAAGCACAAGACAAACCGCCTCGAACGACACCTCGCCGACCGCCTCAGCAGCAATGTTCCCCGGCCTGTGAACCTCGACCCGGGAATAATCGAGCCGGCAAAGCTCGTCCTGGCCTCGACAAAAAACTATTCGCATCGTATATACATAGGAAATAAAATCTACGCCGAAGTCACGCTAATCTACGGCAAAGGCGCCTGGAAACCGTTCGAATACACCTACCCCGACTACAGACAGCAGTGCTACTTCGATTTCTTCACCGAGGTCCGAGCGAAACTTTTAGAGCAGCTGAAACACTGACTCTTGCTGCCGAGATAACCTTGTTGGAGAAATCTCTGTGTACTCTGCGGCCTGTATGGCTTAAAATAGGACTATGGGCTTAACTGTTCCGGCAATAATACTGCTTCTGGCTTCGTTGCTGTGCTCGGTCATTCTGACGGCGGTGCTCAGGCGCATCGCCATTGCCGTTGGCTTCATCGCCCGGCCAGGCGCCGACCGCTACCACCGTTCGGTCGTCCCGCTCGGCGGCGGCATCGCAATATCCGCAACAATCGTCGCGTTTTTGCTTGCCGGCATCGCAATAGTCAAATTTGTCATCGCACCCGGCCGGGCCGGCTGGCTCGGCGAATCCGTCGCCGTCCACGCCGCCGGCTTCATCGAAAAAACGCCGCAGCTTCTTATCGTCATCGGCTGCATAACTGTCCTGTTTGCCCTCGGCCTTATCGACGATTTAAGGCACCTCGGCCCGTTCTCAAAGCTCGCCGTCCAGTTCGCCGTCGCTTTTGTCGCGGCCTTTCTCGCCGACATCCGGGTCGAGCTGTTCATACAAAACAAGCTGTTAACGGCCGTGCTCAGCGCCTTTTGGATTGTCACTATTATCAACGTCTTCAACTTCCTTGACAATATGGATGGCGCCGCCACGGGTATCGCCGTAATCACAAGCTCCGTCCTCTTCACCGCCGCCGCACTAAGCTCCCAGGTCTTCATCGGTGCACTCGCCATCCTCCTCATAGGGACACTGCTCGGCTTCCTCGTCTTCAACTTCCCGCCCGCAAAAATCTTTATGGGCGACGCCGGCTCTCTGCCCCTCGGCTTTATCCTCGCTCTATTGACCCTCAAGACAACATACTACCACCAGGCCGGCTCAGGCCCCTGGTACGCCGTCCTCATACCGCTAATCGTAATGGCGGTACCCCTCTACGATTTTCTAAGCGTTACCATCCTGCGTATAAGCCAGGGAAAAAGCCCCTTCGTCGGCGATACCCAGCACTTCTCACACCGCCTGAGCCGGCGCGGACTCAGCGATACACAAACGGTCCTGACGCTCTATCTCGCCACGCTCTGCACGGCGCTCGGCGCAACGTTTCTCTACCAGGTCAACCTCATCGGTGCTATACTCATCTTTTTCCAGACCGTTATGATACTGGCAATCATCGCCGTTTTTGAATCGACTGCGAACAATGAAAAACGACAGGGCTGAGACAACCGATTTCAAACCGCGCGGCCTGCGAATCCTCGAGGCCGTTCTCTTCTGTCTTATACTCGCTCTTCTCGTTCTGCGGGCGACCTTCACCGAAGGCCCCGGGGCGGTTTCAGCGGGCCTGCCCTCGACAATCAACGACACCGTCTATACACTCTGTATTTCAGCCGGTCTGTTCTTTTCATTTCTGCTCTGGCTCATCTTCGCTGTCTGCAGCCGAAGGTTCACCTACCGCCGTACCGGCATCGAAATACCACTGCTGCTGCTCATCGCGGCCGCCGTGCTCGCCGGCTGCTTTGCCTCCGACAAACGCACCGCCGTCATCGCCTCACTAACCCTTCTTGGGCCGGTTTTTATGATCCTGCTGCTCGTCCAGCTGCTCAATTCCGTAAAAAAAATAGTCATACTCCTGATTTGCATTGCCGCACTCGGCATCGTCAACGCCTGGCAGTCCGCGGAACAGTTCTTCATAACCAACAATATCCTCATCAGCCGGTACGAAACCGACCCGGCGACTATCCTCACACCGCTCGGCATCCAGCCCGGCTCACTCAACCAGATGATGCTCGAGCACCGGCTCTACTCGAAAGACGTCCGCGGCTTTTTCACCACGTCCAACTCCGCCGGCTCTTTCGCGATCCTCGCCTGCTCGTCTGCACTGGCCCTGCTGCTAATCGCCTTCAAAAACCGCCGGGACAAAACCTCGCACCGGCCGTCCATTCTCTTTCCCACCTTTGCCTTTATTCTCGTCGTCCTTTTACTGCTTATCGTTCGAAGCAAAGGCGCTTTCGTCGCCTTTGCGGCGGGGCTGCTCGTCTTCGGCGCACTCATCCGCTTCGGCACTTTCTTCTCGACCCACAAAAAAGCCGTTCTGCTCGTATTGCTGCTGCTTGCTCTCGCCGGGGCATTGACCGTAACCGCCTATGGACTCAAACACGACCGGCTCCCGGGCGGTAACTCTATGCTCGTCAGGTGGCAGTACTGGACGGCCTCGGCTAAAATGGTCGCCGACCACCCATTCACCGGCGTCGGGCCCGGAAACTTCGCCACTTACTACACGCAGTACAAAACGCCCGCCGCTGCCGAAACCGTCTCGGACCCGCACTGTTTTGTTCTCAGTATTCTCGCTCAGTACGGCCCGCTCGGGCTGCTCGGCTTCGTCGCACTGTTCTTTATTCCGCTGGCAAAAACAAAAACCCGGTCGCAATTAGCCGCCGACCATACGTCCGGCACCGGCATCGCCCTGTTTTGCTTCGCCGTCGCCACAGTGCTTATGCTCGTTATAAGGCCGCTGCTTATACCGTCCGGCACCGCCCACACACTCAATGAAAAACTGTACGTCATTTTTACCTCCTACGCCGCCCCGACGCTTTCATTTGTGCTCGGCTGCTGGCTCTTTTCTCCCGCCCTGTACGCCTCACGCAATACGCAATACGAGTTTCGCAATACGAATATCCTCACCGCCGCACTGTTTGCCGCAATTATCGCCCTTCTTATACACAATCTCATCGACTTCGCCATCTTCGAGCCGGCTGTGTTCACGACTGTCTGTGCGGCCCTGGCCGCTCTGCTCGCGCTAAATACCGCCCAGAGACCGGGGGCAACACTCGCTGTCAAAATTCCACGCTCCGTCCGGCTGCTCGTCATAGCCGGCGCAGTCGTAGCCGCAAACGCCTGCCTGACCTATGCCGTCCTGCCGGTCGCAAAAAGCACCGCCAAAATCTCACAGGCCCGGGATGCCCTCGCCACAGGCCAGTTCGAGCTTGCCCACTGCTTCTTCGACGCCGCCTCCAAAGACGACACGCTCAGCAGCAAGCCGCTTCGGCTCAACGGCCAATTCTACTTAAACGAATTCGCCCTGGCCGAGACGGAACCGGGAAAAGCACAAATGCTCCTCGACGCCGAACAGTACCTCTTTCTCGCCATCGACCGAAATCCCGCCGACTACAGAAACTTCCGGTTACTCTCACGAATGTATCTCCTGCGTGCGCAACAATCCCGGCGCCGGGGCGTCTCTGGACAGGATATTTTGAACAAGGCCCTCTACTGCGCCTCCACCGCGGTCGAGCTCTACCCCGGCTCAGCGGCCCTGCACTTTACGCTGGCACAAATCGCCGAACAGACGGGCCAGACCGACAGTGCCCTCGAACACTACCAACAAACCGTCCGAATCGAGAATGCCTTCCGCCGGCAATTCGCCCTTATGTACCCCGACCATAAACCCTTCCGCCGACTCGCACCCAATAAATACGACCTCGCAGAACAAAAAATCAAGGCCCTCTCGAAATCCCCAACCCCCTGACGAAACCGGCCGATGGCAATCCTCGCTACGATATGCGGCCGATTATCTCCTGCGGTATGTCAAAGTTTGCGTAGGTATTTTGCACATCGTCGTGGTCCTCGAAGGCGTCCATCAAGTTCATTATCTTTTTCGCCGTATCGACATCGCCAATCTCCACCGCATTTTGCGGCACCATCGATACCTCCGCCACCTCCGTTTCTATTTCCTTTTCATCGAGCGCTCTTTTAAGCTCCTCGTATGCCCCCGGCTCGCAGGTGAGCTCGAATACCTCACCCGTATTCTCCAAATCATCTGCCCAGGCGGCCAAGGCGATTTCAATCGGCCCAGACCACAAAGAAAATCGGAAATTTACTTGCTCTCGAAAGTACGAATGAGTAACATAGACTGTCAAAAGGTTCGCTTGTATATGAGTCGCCAGCGAAAAAAACCAGCTTCGATACCTGAGGACGTAAAGCGGCAGGTTGAGGCAATCGTCGAACGTTTTAACCGAAAAAACTCCCGGCGGGACGACTGCTATTACAAGGCCCGCTTCAGTGGCAAGCATTGTTACCTGAACCGTTCGGATTATGGCAAATTGGGTCCTATATGTCGGCTCACGTACACCGGCAAGATGGACGATTGGAAATTCGCCATTTTCAAGTGGAGCT
>CAZPDW010000114.1:0-6663 GCA_964585535.1 uncultured Pirellulales bacterium | reverse complement strand
TCGGCTACCATTCCTGCTTTTACCGCGCCCTAAAACCCGACTCGCAAAACGAGCTTGACTTCATCGCCCAAAAATCCTACGACCCCGCCAAAACCTACAAAAAATAACCCCCCTGTGTGACCCGCCCGGCCGGCAGTTTTACCGAACCCGACCGGCTCTCGCCCAGGTATAATTTTGACAAGAACATATCTAACCTGTCGCTATCCACTTGCCGGCGATTACATTCGACACATCTGCCGAACTTAGTTGTACATAAAATAGACCGTTGCTTCGCAAGCTTTGTCTCGTCGTACGTATTGTTAGCGACAACAACCCGGCCCGCCGCCGTATATCCCCCCTTAAAGTGCTCTTTCGCACCCACAACCCACGCATTTTGCCCATCCTGGTTAAGATAGGCAAGAGCGCTAAAGGACATCTGCTTTTTAGGCCGATAAGCCAGTAGTAACATTATTTTTACGCAGGTGCCGCTATGTTGTCTGTACAGGCGCAAACCATTACTAATAAAATAGTTACGCTGCCCCTGGGCCAAACGGTAAAGGACTTTCTCAGCTATCTTCAAGTCGAGGCGGGCCTGGCCGACAACAGCATCCAGGCATACGGCCGGGACCTCCGCGAATTCCTCGAATACTGTAAGAGTCGCAGCATCAATGGCTTAGACAACCTGAAACCAGCCGTCATCCAAAGCTATCTCGTCCGGCTCAGTAAGTCGGGATTCGCCGAAACCTCGATGAAGCGGGCGCTGGTGGCAATCAGAATGCTCCTGCGCTATTGCAAACTGACCGGGCTTATCGAAAACGACTTCTCGCAGGTCCTTGAAGGGCCTAAACTCTGGCAACGGCTGCCCACTATCGCAAGCCAAAAACAAATCCTCGATTTGCTCAATGCCCCTTCGCGCAAAGAGCCGTTCTACCTGCGTGACAGGGCTATGCTCGAGCTGCTCTACGCAACCGGAATCCGCGCCGGTGAAATCGCAACGCTCAAAGTCAGCGATTTGAACCTCGAAATCGGCTATCTCCGCTGCATCGGCAAAGGCGGCAGGGAGCGTATCATTCCAGTTAACACACCGGCTGCAGCCGCAACCCGGCAGTACCTCGCCGGGCTTCGCCCAAAGCTCGCCAAGCCGTTCAGCGGCGAGGCCCTGCTGCTTTCGCGAACAGGCAGGCCGATGGGTCGTATTGAAATCTGGCGGCTCGTGAAAAAATACGCGGGCAGGGCAGGGATGCCCCGCAACCTTACCGTTCATACATTGAGGCATTGCTTCGCAACGCACCTGTTGGCCGGCGGCGCCGACCTCAGGAGCATTCAGGAAATGTTAGGGCATGTCGATATAGCGACTACTCAGATTTATACGCACGTTGACCAGCAGAGGTTGCGCGCGATTCACAAGAAATATCATCCAAGACAGTAAAAACGAACTTGAGTGGGAGGATGATGTTGTACGTAAAGCAGATGGAGATTGACTCGGGACGGCGGTTGGTCTATTATGAACGCTCTGAAATCTACCGGCAAAGGAATAGTGAGGTCGTTGGTAATGGCTGGTAAGAAAGTTTATCTTCTTGTGTTGCTGTTGGCTATTGGCTGCCAGCAGGTCGATGTCAGCGCACAAAAACCGCCTGCCACGGTCGAACAAGCCGTTTCTATCGCTGAGGCGCAGGTCGATACGCAACTGAAAATCAACCGCGACACGCTGCTGCGAGGGGCCAGTGAAGAGATTCGGACGGATGCCGCTGCGATAATGCTGTTCAGCGACAATCCGCTTGCAAGGCGGGTTCTTCTGAACGCGTTAAGGCAAACCCGGAACAGTGCCGCTCGCAGAGCGGTTTGCACCGCGCTCAGCCGGACCAGAAGGACGGGCAGAAACATCAAAAACAAGGGTGAGTTTGTCGAGCCGCTGATTGACGTTATTCGTACGGAAGATTCGGCGGGGGCCAAACTTGCGGCTGAGACGATGCTGCTGTTCAAGTACGATGAAATAGGCATCCGGCTCGAAAAACTCGTATCGGATGTTTCCCAGCCGGTGCAGGCACGGCTCAACGCAATATACGCACTGAAGCTTCAACTGGATATGCGGGCGATAGCGCAGCTTATGAAGCTGCTCGACGACGATGAACAGCGGCTCTCGCAGGCGGCGGCGGATGCCTTGAAGTCTCTCGGCATACCGACGGCCAAAAGCCCCGAAGACAGAAAACGGATTATGGCTGAACTGCGGCAGAAGGGTGTTGAGCGGTTTCAGCAGGAGTGGCTCGTGCTCCAGGAGACACGAGCCGGCGAGCTCGAGAGGCAGCTCGACCGGATGCGTAACCTGTATTTGGGCGCTCTTGGCACGATATACGACGGCATCGGGGACGACGACACTAGGGGGGCATTTCTCGTCAAGCACTTAGCCGGTACGGATGCGGCTGTCAGGTTGTGGGCGCTCGATAAGGTCTCGCAGTGGCGCGTGGGGACACAATCGAAGCTGCCGGCCGAGCTGGGGCCGGTTCTGGTGAATATGATTGGCGACCCCGACAGGCAGGTACGGCTGAATACCGCAAAACTGCTGTCGCTAACGGGCGAGCTCAGCTCGGCCGAACGGCTGCTCGAGCAGTTCAAAGTCGAGCGGGACGAGCAGGTCAGATTAGAGCTTTTTGTTGCGCTCGGCGGGGCCTGTCACTACGCCCTGCTGCCTACATCGGGGGTGAAGCTCGAGCCGGAGATACGCGATGAAACCCTGCAGTGTGCCGGCCGATACCTTGAAGAGCAGGATGCTAAGGACTCGCAGAGGGGCGCCGAGGTCATAGCGAAACTGCTTGAGGCCAATGGCCTTTCGCCCGAGACGGTTGACAAGTACCTCGGCCTGTTGGCGGCGCGATACGAAGCAGCCGGCAGCGACGACAACGGAGATTTGCGCGGCGAGCTGCTCGGTGTAATGGCCGGTCTTTGTGCGCAGAGCGCTTACAGCGTGCAGGCAGCGGCGCGATTCGGACCGATATTCGAAAAGGCGCTCGCCGCCGACGCCGAGCTTGTCAGACAGGCGGCGGTGGACGGGTTGGTGAATATCGACAAGAGCCGGGCACTGAAACTGCTCAGGGAAGATTTTACCAACGACGACAGCGTCGTAATAAGAAAGAAGATAATTGCCTTAGCCGGTGAGGTTGGCGGCAGAGACGATTTGGTCTGGCTTGCACAGAGGATAGGCGCCAATTCTGAAAGTGCAGCCGCCTGGCAGGCAATGCTGCGCATATTCGACGGCTCCGACTGCAGCGTGGCGAGCAGCTGGCTGGGCAGATTTGACTCCGAGCACGCCGCGGGGAAATTGTCGGACGAGCAGTGGGGCTCGTTCTTAGAAACAACCGAGCGCAAGGCGGCCGACGAGAACAAGGCGGACGTTCTCGAAAATGTAAGGGGCTACTTAGCTTCGCTTTACAGCAGCAGCGGCCGGTACGAGCGTGCCGCCGAGTACCTGGGGTTACTGCTCAGGTCAGCCGAGACGAAGGAGCAAAAGGATGCGATTGTCGGTTCGCTTGCGGAGGTCTATCTGCTTTGGCCCAATCAGCAGGGGGTCGTGCAACTGGTTGCCAACCGACTCTTAGAGAAAGATTTGGGCCCCGACGATGTAGTCGTCCGCCGGGTCGATGAGTTTTTAGCCGAGCCGCCCAAGGGCGCCGATACTATGGCGATATTCGAGGCGCTGAAGAATATAAAGGCCGGCGACAACAGACCTAAGTGGAAGGCGCAGCTAAAGCTTTGGTCGCAGCGGCTGGGCCGGCCGCAGCCGGCTGTGAAGCCGTCAAAGCCGGCAGATTAAAAAAACTTAAAACTCAAAGCCCAAAGGCCAAAAGCAAAACTTAAAAGTAAAAAATTGATAATTTATTGTTCGTAGTTCATTGTTGATTGCCGATTTTCACCACTAAGACACCCCGCACCAAGTTACGGCAGGCGCCTGTCTGGGACGGGGCAAGCGAAGGCACAGGATACCTTTATAAGTAACATCGGTTTGAAAGAGGAGTCGCACCCGGTTTTCCTGCCGGGTGTATCTTAGCCGAACGTTCACAGCGCACAAAGAGAGTTGTTGCGCGGTGTATCTGTGAATTCCTCATGGAGGCGGAATATAAACCATATAAGGAAAGCTAAATGGCGAAGCCGGGGGCGAGGGTACAGGACCGGTATCACCGCCCAGCGACGCAGCCCGAGCTGGCATTTCTCGATTTTCAGCGATTCAATCGCCGCCGTTGGTAATTGCACGCCTGGTGCGTGATAAACATAAATCGATAGAACCAACCGGCTCTGGAAAAATTTGGCTCAACAGTGCAAAGGAGGTGGAAAAAAACACTGGAAAAATGAAGAGGATTTTTTTGAAGCGGTCTTGATGTTATTTGTTTCGTAGAAATTTCAATTAGGACGGATTTTTCAGGAGAAAGTATTATGTGTAAAAAGCAGATTTGTTTTCCCTTCGCCCGTCTTATAACAATTATGTGGCTCAAGCAGTCGGGCGGTGGCGAACAAATCGCGGTGTTCGACAGTATAGATAGGCAATTGACTGATTTTATGAATTCGAGGAGCGGTTTTCAGCCATATTGGCCAAGCCGGGTTGTGTCAGGGATGCCATTTTGTCGTTACGCCGGAGTGGGCACACTTTTAGCCGCTTAATCAGCCGCCTGGTTACTTCCGATTCGGCGGCATAGCAAAAGAGGCCTTGTTGCGTTTTTTAGGGTCCAATAATCACCGCACCGCGGTGCTTGTTTTCAGTTGGCCAGTCGGGCTATGGCCACAAACAAGTTAAGCACTTTGGTCCTCAGGCCGATAGATTTTATCGAGTTAAGAGTAGTTTTACCGGCACTGTGCCTTGCCGGTCAGCCGGGCGGCGAATGCCCCCCGATAGGGATAAGGTGTGAATGATTACAGAGGATTTACTTGTTTTCAGCGTGATATGAAGAGTCTTCGGATTGTATCTGCCATATACGTTCTGTATGTTCCAGTTATATTTCTTGCCGGCTGCGGTAACAAGTTCTGGGACCCGACGCAGATAGGTCGATTTCGTCCCGTTCCGGCGGTCAACATAATACTTGACTCGCTCGATGTCGCCGAAGAGAAGCCGCCCGCCTGGGAAGTTGGAGAAGAGCCCCGTCCGGCTGACGCCGTGAATTACAGGACGGACTACGTATTTGGTCCCGGTGATATTGTTTTGGTATCAATTTTCGAGCTGTTCAACGAGGGGCAGATGTATGCAAATCAGTACGTGATTACCGAGACGGGCAAGATATCCATACCGGATGTGGGGGTTGTCGAGGCGACCGGTCTGACTGAATCACAGCTTGAAGAACAGATAAAGCAGATACTTTCTCCGAATACGATAAAAGAGCCGTCCGTCTATGTAAGTATGCTCAGGTCGCAAAAGTGGGTATTTTCCATACTGGGCAGCGGCGTTCCGAGACCGAGCAGGTACGGCATTCCAAGGTATGACTACCGGCTGACCGATGCGCTTGCGACGGCCGGCGGCATAAGCCAGTTCAACACAAGCTACATTTATGTCTCACGAATTGTTTCCGGAGAAGAGGCGTTGGCCGAGCCGACACAGCCCGAACCTGCAGAGCCGGCTGAGCGTGAAGCTGTCGAGCCGGAGCGGATTCCGAACCCCGAGCAGGAAATGCTTGAGATAATAGCGCCTATGGCCCGCAGGCACAGGCGGCACGCGGACGAGCTGGTGGTCGCCTCGGCGGAGATGGTTACGGACAGAGAGCTTACCGAGGCGGCCTTGCCGGAAGGACTCTGGCCTTTGGACGATGAAAATCGGTCGGCGACCAAGCTGCAAAACATTCTAAGTACGCCCGACGAGCCGGCCCGTATCGGGGCCTCGGCGGGAACAGCTGAGACTGCCGCCGACAGCCAGGGACATATTGAATGGGTCTTCAGGGAAGGCAAATGGGTTCCTGTTCAGATTGGACGGATGCAACCACCCGCCAAGGCGCCCGAGGCCGGTCCTGAAAAGCCGGCCGGGCCGCTTGCTCAAAAGGTTCCAGCCGGATTGGAATGGGGTGAAATAGGCACCGGAGGAGTTCAGAGACGCGTAATCAGGATTCTCGCAGACAAACTGCTCAGTGGCGACCCCAAGTACAATATCGTCATAAGGCCCGGTGATAATGTTCACGTTCCTATTGATATTATCGGTGAGTTTTGTATTATGGGCAACATTAACCGGCAGGGGTTTATTAATATCACCGGCCGGCCGATGACCTTGAAGATGGCAATAGCCGCTGCAGGGGGCCTGGGACCGCTGGCGTGGCCAAAACGGTGTGAAGTTGTCCGGAGAATAGGCAAAAAAAGAGAAGAGACCGTGATGGTGGATTTGGATAAAATCGCCCGGGGCGAGCAGCCCGATTTCTTTATCAAGCCGAACGATTTAATCAACGTGGGCACACATCCGACGGCGCGGTGGCGAGCGGTTCTGCGCAATTCTTTCAGGGCGACCTATGGCTTTGGCTTCCTTTACGACCGCAATTTTGCAGACCGGGATTACGGAACAGGCAAGCCCTTCGATTGGATATTTTAGCGGAGTTGTCAAAAGTCACTTTCCGCCGGCATTACGGCTGCGGGGCTGTCGAGTGCGGCCTAAGCTGCCGGAAGATTTAGCACGGGTACATTATGGCTGACAATATCGCTGTTACCGTTTCACAGCCGCAGTCG
>CAZPDW010000113.1:3635-6854 GCA_964585535.1 uncultured Pirellulales bacterium | reverse complement strand
TCCGGATTTCGCCCGCTACTATTAGTTTTTCTTATAGTCCGCCGCAGCAAAAATCCCCTCTGTTTAGCCGTCGCCCCCCCGGCCACGCAACCCTCTCACGCGAAAATCCCAACAAAATCCCCAATCCCCAATCGGCAATCTCAGGGGCAAAAGTGCATAAGGCAAAAGTAAAAAACCTTGTTCGTCAATGGTTGCGAGTTGGACATTCGATGCAAGGTATGAATCCTCTCCCCGCCCCGGCGGACAAGTCCCTTGGGGATAAATTTCGCGGGAATGACAAAACGCTGGCCTTTGGGCTTGGAGTTTTAAGTTTTTTAATCTGTCGGCTTTGCCGGCTCTGCAGCCGGCTGCGGCCGGCCCAGCCGCTGCGACCAGAGCTTGAGCTGCGCCTCAGGTTAAAATTTTCGTCTTTATCAATGCCTCGACTTTCATTACAATCGATGCCTCGGTTTTTTCAACTACTCCGGACTGCTTTTTAAGGAAAGGAATTTCGATGAGAAGTGATACCGTCAAAAAGGGCTTTCAAAGGGCGCCTCACAGGGCGCTGCTGCACGCCTGCGGGCTTACCGACGCCGACATCGCCAAACCGTTCATCGGCATAGCAAACAGCTTCTGCGAGATAGTCCCCGGCCACGTCCACCTCAATAAAGTGGCTCAGACCGTCAAAGAAGCGGTGCGTGATGCCGGCGGCACCCCCTTCGAGTTCAATACCATAGCCGTCTGCGACGGTATCGCTATGGGCCATACGGGGATGAAGTATTCACTTGCCTCGCGTGAAATCATCGCCGATTCGGTCGAAACTATGGCCAGGGCCCACTGCTTCGACGCCCTTGTCTGCATCCCCAACTGCGACAAAATCATTCCCGGTATGCTGATGGCCGCCGTCCGCCTTAATATCCCCACAATCTTCGTTTCGGGCGGGCCGATGGCCGCCGGAAAAACAAAAGACGGTAGAGTCGTTGACCTCATCAGCGTCTTCGAGGGAGTCGCCGAATTCAACGCAGGCAAAATTGACGCCCAGGCGCTCAAAGAGCTTGAGGCCACCGGCTGTCCCGGCTGTGGAAGCTGCTCGGGAATGTTCACCGCCAACTCGATGAACTGCCTGTGCGAAGCAATCGGAATGGCGCTGCCGGGAAACGGAACGATTTTAGCGGTGAACCCGAAACGCGACGAACTCTACAGGGCGGCGGGCAAACAGATTATGACCCTGCTCGAAAAGGACATCAAGCCGCTCGATATAATCAGTATCGAATCGATGGACAACGCCCTTGCCCTCGATATGGCGATGGGCGGCTCGACCAATACCATACTTCATACCTTAGCGATAGCGAGTGAAGCAGGCATCGGCTACGACCTCGAGAGGATAAACGCCATCAGCGCCAAATGTCCCAACATCTGCAAGGTATCGCCTTCGAGCAAGTGGCACGTCGAGGACGTCGATGCCGCAGGCGGCATAAGCGCAATCCTAAACGAAATAAGCAGGGTGCCGGCGCTCTTGAACACCGGCTGTATTACCGTGACGGGCAAAACCATAGGCGAAAATATCGCCGATGCCAAAATCAAAAATACCGAGGTAATCCACACGCTCGAGAACGCCTACTCGAGGGCTGGCGGACTGGCAATCCTCACGGGCAACCTGGCGCCGAAGGGCAGTGTGGTAAAAACCGCCGGCGTCACGGAAAAAATGCTCACCCACACAGGCCCTGCCGTTATATTCGACAGCCAGGAAGACGCCTGCGATGGTATCCTGGCCGGAAAAGTAAAGCAAGGCGACGTGGTCGTAATCCGCTATGAAGGTCCGAAGGGAGGCCCGGGAATGCAGGAGATGCTCAGCCCCACCAGCTATATCGCCGGCGCCGGTCTCGGCGAATCCGTTGCGTTGATAACCGATGGCCGGTTCAGCGGCGGCACCCGAGGCGCCTGCATAGGACACGTCAGCCCCGAGGCCGCGGTCGGCGGGCCTGTCGGCCTGCTCGAAAACGGCGACATCATCCAAATCGACATCCCGAACAACAGGATAAATGTAAAGCTCTCCGCCGAGCAGTTGGCCGAGCGAAAAAAGGCCTTCCAGCCGCCAAAACCCAGAATTACAGCCGGTTATCTCGCAAAATACGCCTCGATGGCCACCAGCGCCGACACCGGCGCCGTCCTGAAATGGTGAACGTAACACGGGCATCTTGCCCGTGCTTTCTAAGTGCGGGGCCGGACGAGGGGTATATCTGGGTAACAAGGCCGCTGGCAATATCGTATGGGGACATGCTCTCGCCGCAGTCAGGACAGTGATAATAGGTCCGTTCGACCGTTATCCAGCCGAAAAGGGTACGTATGTTCTTGCTGCGATGCCGGACAAATTTCATACAGCCGCCGCATTTACAGGCCATCGAGCCGTTCTTTTTACTCGTTCATTGTAGTAGCAGGTTAGCAGTTTGTTTTTTCCTGCGTGGAAGGCAAATTTTGTGCCGGTTCTACCTGCAAACGTGAAGTGCACCCTGAACGGTTACGATAATAAAATATTGCTTGCCCGGCCGGTGAATTTCGCTATAGTAGTGGTTTTGCTGTGCAAACGTGTCTTTCGGCCGAGAAGTGTAATGGCCGGGGGAATTGATTATAAACGCTTAAACAGGAGTTAGTTATGGCAGTAAAAATCAGAATGACCCGTATGGGAAGACGGCATCGGCCGTTCTTCAGAATCAACGCCGTTGACTCTCGTGCGCCGCGTGACGGCAGAATTCTCGAAAAGCTGGGCCATTACGACCCGCTCGAAAAGAAGCCTGAAAGCCAGGTCGTGCTCAACCTCGAGCGAGTGAAATACTGGCTGGACAAAGGCGCCATCCCCTCCGATGCGGTCTCTGACATACTCCTGCGAAAAGGCCTGAAACACAAACAGGTCGAACAGAGGAAGGCCCGCCGGCTGCGAGCCAAACAAATGGCCCGGGCAACGGGCAAACCATTCGACACAGCCGACAGGGCAGTCATCGAAAAGGCCGCCGAAGCAGAAAAGGCAAAACAACAAGCCGAAGCAAAGGCCGTCGAACAAGCAAAGAAAAAAGTTAAAGAACAGGCCAAGCAGGACGCAAAGGCCGCTGAAGAGAAGGCAAAACAACAAGCTGAGGCCAAAGAGAAGGCAGAAGCTGCGCCGGCTGCCGAGCAACCCAAACCCCAAGAAAAGCCCGTCGAGGAATCCAAGGCCGAGCCGGAAGAACAAGCCGGGCAAGAACC
>CAZPDW010000113.1:0-3535 GCA_964585535.1 uncultured Pirellulales bacterium | reverse complement strand
GAAGACAAGGCCGAACCGCAGGGCGAATCCGCCGAAGAAAGCAAACAAGAAACTTCGCAGGAAGAACCCAAGAAAGAGTAATGCGTATCGACGTCCTTACTCTGTTCCCCGAGATGTTTGCCTCGCCCCTGAGTGAGTCGATACTCAAGCGGGCACAGCAGGCAGGGGTGGTCGAAATAGTTCTGGCCAACATCCGCGACTTCTCGAAAGACAAGCACAAGAAAGTCGATGACCGTCCGTACGGCGGCGGGCCTGGTATGGTAATGATGCCTGGCCCGGTCTTCGATTGTTTCGAGCACGTCCGGTCGCTCTCGGCTGAGCCGGGCCGGGTCATTTTGCTCAGCCCGCAGGGACAGCCCTTTGACCAGCGAAAAGCCGTTGAGCTGTCGAAAGAAAAACGCCTGATTCTTATAACGGGCCGATATGAGGGCTTTGACGAGCGCATCCGCATCGGCCTGGCCGCCGAGCAAATCTCAATCGGCGACTACATCCTCTCGGGCGGCGAATTGGCCGCTATGGTCGTTATCGACGCCGTCGTCCGCCTGCTGGGCGGCGCTCTCGGCGACGAAGATTCCTCAAAAGACGATTCCTTCTCCGAGGGCCTGCTCGAATATCCTCACTACACCCGCCCCGAGGTTTTCCGCGATATGAAAGTCCCGGACGTCCTGCTTTCGGGCAATCACGGCGAGATCGAAAAATGGCGCCGCAGCCAGGCCCTCGAGCGCACCAAACAAACCCGCCCGGACCTGCTCAAGGACAACCCGCCTGAAGACCAATAACCGAACCTCACTGCTCACTACTTCTTCACCAGTGGTGTTACATACAGTATCAAAAAGAAGATTACCGCAAGCACCGCAATCACAGCAATCGCCCATTTAACCCACTGTGTCCGTGACATAGCTGCCTGCTCACGCCGGGCATGGTCAATCCTCCCCCACCCGATAGCCGACCAGACCCGCTCATAGAAGTAATACATAATCATCCGCGTCGAGTGATGGTAGATCACTATCGCCGTTGCCATCAGCGACGCACTCCGGTACTTCGCCGGCGTCAGCGCCAGAATCAGATAAGCCCCCACCCATGTCCACACTACCCCTATAGCACGCCAAATCAGCGACTTAGTCACCGACCGCCGGCGCAGCTCTATAACCGAAGTTTTCGCCATAATCCCATATCCCCTTGCTCAACCAACAGAAAACGCCCTCTCACCAAAAAACTGCTCTTTTCAGCAAACCACCATACCTGCTCGAATTCGAGCCGACGAAACCACACCTCAATCGATGGCTAACACGACCTCACCATTTACCGCTGTCAACCCCACTTCCTTTTTCCCTTGACTTCTCCGTCTTTTGACGCTACATTTACGCCATCAGCCGCGTATGGTCTTGCTCAGCATACCATATTCCCGGCAACGAAACTCTAACTTACAGAAATGAGGTAAAAATCATGTCTCAAATACCGAACTCAAGAAGCATATCACGGCGTCGTTTCCTGAAATCCACCGCCGCACTGGCGGCAGTCGGCGCTGTGGCGCCGCAAACCTTAGGGGCAGAGAAAATGAAGAAGGAAAAAAACATCCCGGTCGGCGTGCAGTTGTGGTGCGTTCGCGACCTCGCCGAAAAAGACTTCCCCAGGACAATCGAAGCCATCGCCAAGATGGGCTACGAGGGCGTCGAGTTCGCCGGCTTCTACAAACACAGGGCCGAGGAGCTGCGCAAGATGCTCGACGACAATTCCCTGAAGTGCTGCGGCAGCCACACACACATCGAGGAGCTTTCGCCCAAAAACCTTCCGGCAACCGTCAAGTTCAACAAAATTTTAGGCAACAAAAACATTATCGTGCCCTGGCTGGACCCGGAGCAGCATAAGACAAAAGAGGCGTGGATAAAAGAAGCTCACCATTTCAACGAATTGGCCGAAAAGCTCAAGCCGGAGGGTATGCGCATTGGCTACCACGGCCACGGGCCCGACTTCAAACCCATCAACGGCGAGATGCCCTGGGACATCTTCTTCAGCAATACCGACAAGGATGTCATTATGCAGGTTGATACCGGAAACACAATGTCCGGGGGCGGCGACCCTATCGCCTGCCTCAAAAAATACCCCGGCCGCACCGTCACCATTCACCTCAAGGAATTCTCTGCAACAAACCCCAAAGCCCTCATCGGCGAAGGTGACCTCGATTGGCAGCAGATATTCTCAATCTGTGAAACCACCGGCGGCACCGAGTGGTACATCATCGAAGAGGAAAAAGACGCATACCCACCACTCATCGCTATCGAAAAATCCCTCGAAAACTACAAAAAACTCCGCGCGTAGATGCCAGAGATTGCAGATGAGATATGAAAGGGCTATAGGTCGGCGCCAGTTCCTTTATCTGGTTGGCGGTACCGGCGCGGGAGCGCTAGCTTATGTCGCTGGCTGTCAGGGCGGGTCGCTTCGCTCTGAATCTACGTTTACGTACTGCAATCCGATTATAGAACGTTACCTTGCCGACCCGTGTATAATAAAAGACGAAGGGGTTTACTACCTCTTCGCAACGGGCAAGGCCCCGGACGAGCGATTCATACAAATCTACAAGTCGGACAACCTGACCGACTGGACGTTCGTCCGAGGCGCCGTCACCAAGGGCAAGCCAGGCGCGTGGAACCGGCGGAACTTCTGGGCGCCGGAGGTGGTCAAGCTCAATGGCAAGTACCATCTTTATTACACGGCGTCGCTCGAGGATACACCGAAGAATACGGGTAATCGTGTGGGGCTGGCGGTGGCGGACAACCCGGAAGGGCCGTATGAGGACCGAGGGCCTGTTGTGCCAAACGCGTCGCTGGATGGGCATCCGTTTGCCGATGAGGACGGGACGCTGTATCTGTACTACACTATCGAACACGGCAACAGCATGGGCCTTACGGCCGGGCAGATATATGTTGATAGACTGGTGGCGCCGAATCGGGTAGCGGGTGAGCCGAAGCAGTTAATAAGCCACCACAAGTGGCAGGAAGGGCCTTTCATTCTGAAGCGCAATAAGACGTATTTTCTTACCTATAGTACAGGTGCGTGGACGAACGAGACATATAACCTTCGCTACGCGGTTGGTAAATCACCCACGGGGCCATTCATCGAGCAGCCAGACAAGATTCTGGAATCAAACGAGTTCGTCAAAGGGCCCGGCCATCACAGTTTTTTTACGGGTCCGGACGGGAAGATATGGATTGCCTACCATGGCTGGGACCCGAAGTTCACGGCACGATATCCAAGAATCGACCCGCTTGTGATAGACGCAGTGCGCTTATCGTCTCCGGGGCCCACGTCAACTCCGCAAACCGTTAAGATAAGTCAATGAAAACAGGCACCGACCAGATGGGCCCATTGAATCGTCGCTACTTTATGTCACTCGCAGCCGGGACTGCGGCCGCAGGATTTGTCCGCCTCACCGGCAGCCAGGCCAAATTGCAGGTCTCGGCGAAGAAGGCAAAACGGCCCAACGTAATTTTCCTGCTGACCGACGACCAGCGATGGGATACTATGGGCTGCACGG
>CAZPDW010000112.1:0-6913 GCA_964585535.1 uncultured Pirellulales bacterium | reverse complement strand
GCCCTGGGATTGACCTCAATTTGACTCGTATTGGCAAGCACGTATTCAATCGGGTCTTCAACGGTTATTACGTTGCGGGTGTAGAAATCTATGCTGTTGAGCATGGCATAGAGCGTGGTCGTTTTACCGCTGCCGGTGGGCCCGCACATGAGAATCATTCCCGACGGTTTGCTTACTGCGTTCTTTATGATGTTCCTTTGCTTTTCTGTTAGGCCGATGTTTTCCAGCTTGAACATGCCGGCATTCTGGTTGAGGACACGTATTGACAGTTTTTCACCGTTGAGAACCCCTGCGCTTGCCACTCTGAATGACGCAGAGTCCTCGTTCATTTTGGCCAGAAAAGCACCGTCCTGCGGCCGGCGTTTTTCTGCGATGTCCATACTGGAAACGGCCTTGATGCTGTTGACAACGGCCTGGCACGTGTTTGTGTCCATCTGGCGAACCTCTCGCAGAACGCCGTCTATGCGGTACCTGATTGTGTAAATGGAGTCTGTCCTTGGGTCGATGAGAATATCACTTGCCCGGCCCTGCAGCGCCTCGTAGATGATTTCCTTTGTCAGTTTGAGTACGTGACTGTCCTGGTGTGTTGACTTGCCGTGACCGTAGATTTGCCTGAGCTCTGCGCCTGAGGAATCGAGCAGCTTTATTGCCGGATGGCCTGAGCCCACCAGGCCGGTGGAACGGACCCTGTCGCTCATCTTTCGCAGGCGTTCCGTAATCATCATAAAGGTTCCGCCGCGCTCATCGGCAGGGGTTTTGTATATGTCGTGCACAAGCAGGACAAGCAGCATAACCGGACCGAGCAAAAGTGTCGCAAGATTGGTCAGGCCTTTTCTGTTCTTTGGCACCAGGGGGGTCAGTTGCACATGCTGGACGCAGTACAGACACAAATAAACCCACGCCACCAGAACAACGAGCTTTATCGGACTAAACGGCAGCGATAAGGCCGGCGTACCTGAAGCAGCCGCCACACCGCCAAAGCCTGGGCACAAACCCAACGGGTGTGCGGCTGTGAGCCACTTTATAACAGCTAATATCTGCATTAAATCCCCTCAAACTGCAAATATCAAGAAGCGAGCACACACCTTAAGTAAAATAACATATTTGCCGTCTGTCCGCAAGCAAAAATCCCACATTTGCAGAAATCTTCGCCTCTACCGGCAAAAAAAACGAGGCATAAAAGATGTTGACAGGGCCCTTCGGTCAAGCTAAAATCCCTTCAGTTTGGTCTGGTCCTGAACAGCATACAAGGAGTACCGGATATACCTATGGCGAAAATAAAACTGCCTGACGGCAGCATATTAGAAGCCGCCGACGGCATCACGGCCAGAGAACTTGCAGAGAGAATTGGTCCCGGCCTTGCAAAGGCGGCCGTAGCGGCACGGATAAACGGTCGGCTCGTAGATTTATCCACCCCGATTGCCGGTGATACGGAGGTCCAAATCGTTACCGGCAGGGAACCCGATGGACTCGAAGTGATGCGGCATAGCTGCGCACACGTAATGGCCGAGGCGATATGCAGCATCTGGCCCGAGGCGAAGCTGGTTTACGGGCCAACCGTCGAAGATGGGTTCTACTACGACATCGACCTTGATGAGCCGATTCGCCCGGCGGATTTCGAGCGGATTGAACAGAAGATGTCCGAAGTAGTCGCCGCCGACAGACCTTTTGTACGCAGGGAAATGACCAGGGCGCAGGCCCTGGAAAAGCTGGCCGGCGACAAGTACAAGACGGACAACGTCAATCGTGCAGAAGGCGACGTAATCAGTTTCTATTGCTCGGGAGATGATTTTGAGGATTTGTGCAGGGGCCCGCACGTGCCAAGTACTTCCAGGGTGGGCAGTTTCAAGATTATGTCGGTCGCCGGCGCTTACTGGCACGGCGACGCCACACAGAAAATGCTGCAAAGGGTTTACGGTACCGCCTGGCCGACAAAAAAACAGCTCGACGAATACCTGAATCGCCTGGTCGAGGCGAAGAAGCGCGACCATCGCGTTCTCGGCAGACAGCTGGATTTGTTCAGCTTCAACGACGCCGGACCCGGCTTTGCGTTTATACACCCAAAGGGGATGGTCATCTGGAATGAAATCGAGCGGTTTTTGCGAGGCGTTCAGAATAAGTACGGCTATGAAGAGATTAAGACGCCAATTATCCTCAACGAAAAGCTGTGGCATCTCAGCGGGCACTGGGACAACTACAAGGAGAACATGTACTTTACGAGTTTCGACGATAGGGCTTATGCCATCAAGCCGATGAATTGTCCGGGCGGGTGCCTGGTTTACAAGACCCGCAAGCATTCTTACCGTGAGTTTCCGATGCGTCTTGCCGAGTTCGGCCTGGTGCACCGGCACGAGGCCAGCGGGGTTATGCACGGGCTTTTCAGGGCCCGGCAGTTCACGCAGGACGATGCTCATATCTTTTGCACACCCGAACAGATTGAACCCGAGATTATAGCGGTAATTGACCTTGTATTTGAGGTTTACAGGGGATTCGGTTTCGAGGATTTCCTCATAGAGCTTTCCACCAAACCCGAAAAGCACATCGGCTCCGACGAAATCTGGCGGGTCTCTACGGATGCGCTCAAAAATGCCCTGGAGCACAGCCGGATTGATTACCGGCTCAATCCGGGAGACGGCGCTTTCTACGGGCCGAAGATAGATTTTCATATAAAGGACTGCCTGAAACGGTCGTGGCAGCTTGGTACGATTCAACTCGATTTCTCGATGCCGCAGCGTTTTGAGATGGTCTATACCGACAAAGACAATACACAAAAGACTCCCGTAATGATTCACAGGGCCGTGCTGGGGTCCTTTGAACGTTTCATAGGTATCTTAATAGAGCATTACGCCGGCGAGATGCCTCTCTGGCTTTGCCCCGAGCAGGTTCGAGTGCTGCCCATCAGCGAGAAGACGAATGATTACGCCCTTCAGGTGCAGGCGAGATTAAGGGCCGGGCAGCTGCGATGCGGCTGTGATTTGTCGGATGAAAAAATCGGAGCCAAGATTGCCAAGGCACACGGGCAGAAACTGCCCCTTATGCTCGTAGTGGGGCCGAAAGAGGCTGCTTCCGATACGGTCAACGTTCGGATGCGGGCGCACAAAGAAACTCAGACCGTTGGGATTGAGCGGTTTATCACTGCCGCGAAAGGCAAAATTGCCGATAAAGAGACAGATTTAACGTTTTAGAATATAGGCCCGAATACACGGTGTGTTCGGCAGGCGAGATTGTATGTTTTTTTTAGAAAGGTAAGGTGAGGCACAATCAAAGCGAAATCCTTAAAGGTAAACGGAGGGGTGCGGGCCCCTAAGGTTCGCTTAATCGATGAATCGAACAATCAGGTGGGGATAGTGGAAACGCGAAACGCCCTGGCCAAGGCGCGCGATGTCGGGCTGGACCTCGTGGAGGTCGCACCGGCGAGCGACCCGCCCGTGTGCAGGATAATGGATTACGGCAAATGGCTCTATGAGCAGAAACGCAAGGCCCGCGAGTCCCGAAAGAAAGGTCAGCTCTCCACCGGCACACTCAAAGAAATACGCCTCAGGCCGGAGACGGACTCTCACGACCTCGACATCAAGCTGAATCACGCACGCGACTTTCTGGAAAAGGGCCATAAAGTGCAGTTTTGCATGTTTTTCCGCGGCCGCCAGATGCTGCACCAGGATAGGGGCCGTGTTATACTCGGCCAAATCGCCGAGTCGATGGAGGATTTGGCAAAGGTCGAAAGGCCGAGCAGGATGACAGGCCGGCGTATGACCCTGCTGCTTGTGCCAAAGTAGTATTTGCCGGCTCCTCTCGCTACGGCGGTCCCGTTGCCGGCCAGCCGGCGCTGAGTGCTGTTTTGCCCTTTTTCACATCTTTCCGCCGGAAATCCTTGACCGGCCTTCGGCAATCGGGTAAACTACCGGTTCGCTGTAATTAGGGTCCGGCCTGTGGGCCCTGATGCAGTACAGCTTGTTTTAGAAGGAATGAAAGATGCCAAAACAAAAAACCCATAAGGGCTTAGCCAAAAGGTATAAGCTGACGGCCACCGGTAAGGTCAAGTACAAACACTCCTGCGGCAGTCATCTTATGCGGAGCAAGAACGCAAAACGCCGCAGAAGAATAGCCGGTCTGGATATTCTGGGCGGCGCCCTTGCCAAAAAGTCCGCAGTGTTTCTTGGGAAGTAACGAATGTTTGTGACTGTACGTTTTACGGCAGTCCTGGGATAATAAATGTTGCGGGTTTGCTTCTCGGCTTCGAATCAGCTGCCGCCAGCAGCCCCCGAGAAAAATTTGTAAAGGAAAGCTGATATGCCAAGGGTAAGAAAAGGTGCCGCCAGGCACCGGGCAAACAAACGAATCCTCAGGGCGGTGAAGGGCTATCGCGGTTCAGTGGGTCGGCTTCACCGGCTGGCCAAAGAGGCCGTCGTCAGGGCCGGAGTCAATGCCCGCGTCGGTCGAAAGCTTCGCAAGAGGGATTTCAGAGGCTTGTGGATAACCCGCTTGAGCGCCGCCTGCCGACAAAGGCAAATCAGCTACAGCCGGTTTATCAACGGCTGCAAGAAGGCCGATATTCGGCTCAATCGCAAGATGCTGAGTGAAATTGCAATTGCAGACGCCGGCTGCTTTGACGCCATTGTCGATGCCGCCAAGGCCGCCCTCGACTGAGCGCAGGTTAGTGCCGGACCGGACGGACACAACGCAAATGCTCGAGCAGTTCGATAAAACAGGTAAAGATGCCCTTGCAGAGCTTCGGCAGGTCGCTGACGGTTCTGCGCTGGAGCAGTACCGGATAAAGTACCTTGGTCGAAAGGGGCTTGTTACCCGGATGCTCAGCCAAATCGGGCGGTTTCCGTCCGAGCAGAGGCGAGAAGCGGGCCGGCTCGCGAATAAGGTCAAAAAGGATGTCATCGAGGCATTCGAGCGGTTGAAAAACACTTTACAGCAGGTCGAGCAGCAGAAAACACGGCAGCTTGTGGATGTTACACTGCCGGGCATTGTCCCTGTCGCAGGCAAACCACACGTCATTACCCAGACAATAAGCGAGCTGCTGGAGATATTCGGGCGGATGGGTTTTGCGGTTGCCTATGGGCCCGAAGTGGAAGACGAATGGCACAACTTCGTTGCGCTGAACATCGGCCCCGAGCATCCCGCCAGAGACCCGATGGACAATTTCTATATCGATGACGGTACTCTTCTGCGGACCCAGACATCTACAATCCAGATTCGCGTGATGGAGAAGACAAGGCCGCCTGTTCGCGTTGTCGCGCCCGGCCGGGTGTACAGGCCCGATACGGTCGATGCCACACATATGTTTATGTTCCATCAGCTCGAAGCGCTCGTCGTGGACGAAGGTGTCAGTATGGTAGATATGAAAACGACTATCGACCAGTTCATTCGCGCATTTCTCGGCAAAGATACCCGGTGGCGGTTCAGGCCGAGCTTCTTCCCTTTTACCGAGCCAAGCGCCGAGGTTGACCTGCTGCTGGCGGACAAGACGGGCAAAGAGGCCTGGGTGGAAATGGGCGGATGCGGTATGGTTGACCCGAACGTCTTTGATGCGGTCGGAATCGATAACGAGAAATATACCGGCTGGGCATTCGGTTTCGGAATAGAACGGCTGGCTATGAGAAAGTACGGCATCACCGATATTCGCCTGTTGTTCGAGAACGACCTGAGGTTCCTTGAGCAGTTCTAAAAGTGCAGGATTGTACTTGTTTAACTACCCATCAGCTTTGTGTGGAGGCGGAATATGGCTTATAAGGGGATTATTCTCGCCGGCGGCAGCGGCACCCGGCTGTATCCCATAACAAAGGCCGTCAGCAAACAGCTCATCGCCATTTATGACAAGCCGATGGTCTATTATCCGCTCACCACCCTTATGCTGGCCGGGATTAAGGAAATTTTGATAATCAGCACCCCGCAGGATTTGCCCCTTTACAAGCGGCTGCTTGGTGACGGCAGCCAGTGGGGTATCAGTCTGGCTTACGCAGCGCAGCCCAGGCCCGAGGGTCTTGCCCAGGCACTTATCATCGGCAGGGACTTCCTCGATGGCGGCTCGGCATGTCTGATTTTAGGCGACAACATCTTTTACGGCCACGGCCTGGTCGAATCGTTGAAAAAGGCGGCCGCTGGCAGGCAGGGTGCGACAATCTTCGGATACTGGGTAAGAAACCCCCAGCGGTACGGTGTTATTGAGTTTAACAAATCAGGCGGCGTGCTTTCCATCGAAGAAAAACCGCAGAAACCAAGGTCGAATTATGCAGCCGTCGGACTGTATTTCTACGATTCAGAAGTTGCCGAAATCGCGGCGAGTATCAAGCCCTCGGCAAGAGGCGAGCTGGAGATTACCGAGGTCAACAATGTCTATCTTCAGAAGAATCAACTGAGGGCTGAATTGCTCGGTCGGGGAATTGCCTGGCTCGATACGGGTACTGCCGACTCAATGCTTCAGGCGGCCACCTTCGTCCAGACCGTCCAGCAGAGGCAGGGGCTGATGATTGCCTGTCCCGAGGAAATCGCCTTTCACCTGGGGCTGATTGATGCCGCCCAGGTCGCTAAGCTCGCCGAGCCGCTGGCGAAGAACTGGTACGGACAGTATCTGATGAAACTGATTGATGAGAATACATAAATGAAGGTCATCGAGACGAAGCTGCCGGACGTTATCGTGATTGAGCCGGATGTGTATCCCGACCCCAGGGGCTGGTTCCTCGAGACCTGGAGCCGAAAACGCTACGAGGACGCCGGCATCAGGGAAAGATTCGTTCAGGATAATGTCTCGTTCTCTTCAAAGGCGGTTCTGCGGGGACTGCACTTTCAGTATCCGCAATCTCAGGGCAAGCTCATACAGGTCCTTTCGGGCGAGGTTTTTGATGTGGCGGTTGACATTCGCGTCGGCTCGCCTGCGTTTGGCGGATGGGTCTCTGCGGCTCTT
>CAZPDW010000111.1:0-6913 GCA_964585535.1 uncultured Pirellulales bacterium | reverse complement strand
CGGTGGTGTGCCGTACTACGGGCAGCTTGGCGATTTGAACGGCGACTGTACGGTCAATATCAAGGATATGAAGGTGCTGTCGAACCAATGGCTTACGAGCGACCGTTTAACGGGAGTGCCGGTAGCTGTGGCGGACGATGACCCGTGTATGATGGCCCGCTGGGAGTTCGAGGGCGAAGACGAGAACGACCCGAACGCCTGGCTGAACGACCCGAACGGCAGAATGGGCAGCGCAGCCGACGGCACGCCTTACGGCGACCCGAACATCATACTTGACGCTAACCGGCCCGAGTCGCTGCCGGGCAACCACGTGCTGTATGTGGACGGGAACATGGTCGATGATACCAACGACTATGTGATGTGCGGTGCGTGGGGTGGCCGCGACGGTGACGCCAACTTCGCGGGCAAGTCGTACACCCTTATGGTCTGGCGGAATCAGACGCAGCAGTCACCCCTGGGGGACGGCTGGTCGGATATGCTCAGCATGGGTGAGACCGCCATGAAACTGGAGATGGGTATGATTTTCCTCCAGAGGCAGGTACACTCTGTGAGCAGCGGCGTAGTCGCGCTTTCAAGTGAAGATGCTCTATTGGACCTCGATACGTGGTATCACGTTGCCGCGACCTACGAGAAACTGCCGGATGTCAACGGCGGTATCGCCCGCCTGTACATCAACGGGCGTTTGGCAGCAGAGGAAGACGGCAACGAGATAGCGTACGTGCATTCGGAAGACCCGACTTACGACCCGAATTGGTGCATCGGCGCTCAGGACTACGAGGGCGCCGAGGGCGATACGCCTAAGTTCCGTCGTCGCATCGACCGTGTGTACTATGGCTACCTTGACGACGTTCGCATCTACGACCGGAAGCTTAGCGAGGAGGAGATTATGTGGTTGGTCGGCATGAGAGCACCTTCGAAGAACTACTATGCGATTCTGCCGCCTGCATCGTATGCCGACATTTACAGTCCAGAGCCGAAGGGCCAGAAGATAGTCAACTTCAAGGATATGGCAAAGATGGCTCAGGAGTGGCTTGGGTCGGCCCTCTGGCCGGTTATGTAGTGGTATGACGATTTAGCTGTTTTGTTATGCAGCAGTCCGGGGCCTCCCCTTCAAGGGAGGCCCCGGTTGTTTATACAAGCACTAAGTATGACTATATTTAGGGAAAATTGTCGGGATAAAAATTCTTGACATCCTTTTGGGTTTGGATTAGTGTGCCAAGTTCAGTCGTCCGCGTGTGACGGCGGTGGAAGATGTGTTAAGCTTTGTTGGAGGTTTTTGTGGCTAAAGATTTGGCACGTGAGCTAATCAATGCAGGGGTCCATTTCGGCCACAGCGCTAACCGCTGGAATCCCAGGATGGCCCCTTTTATTTTCGCCAAGCGCGGCAAGATTCATATCATCGACGTCAAAAAAACGCTGAAGGGTCTTCTGATTGCCAGAAAGCTGATTGGAGAGGTCGTCAGCTCGGGCAGGGACGTTGTTTTTGTGGGTACAAAACGCCAGGCGCAGAAGTCGGTTGAAGCATCGGCGAAAAAGTGCGGGATGCACTATGTTGTGCAGCGCTGGCTCGGTGGGACGCTGACCAACTTTCGGACAATTCGCTCCCGCCTTCAAAGATTAGAGCAGCTCGAAGCAATGCAGCAGAGCGGGACTCTGCAGAGCGAGAGCAAAAAACAGGCGTCGCGGCTCAAACGCGAGATGCGCAAGATTAAGGGCAACCTCGAGGGCATCCGGAAAATGTCGCGTTTGCCGGGTGTGGTGGTTGTAGTCGATGCGAGAAAGGAATACCTTGCCCTGCATGAAGCGAAGAAGCTCGGTATTGCCACGGTCGGCATTATCGATACGGATTCGGACCCCGATTCTGTGGATGTGGCGATACCGGCAAACGACGATTCGATACGGGCGATTGATTTGATACTCAACGAATTGGCGGATGCGGTGGCAATCGGCAGGACGATGGCGCCGGTACAGCAGCAGAGCAGGCCGAGACCGAAACGAACTCGCTCGCGAAGGACTGTTCTGGCCCGCGCCGAGAAGCATGAAGACAAGTCAGGGCCGGTCGTCGCCGTTGAGAACAAGGACGCCGAGAGTATGCAGGGCGTCTCCGGCGAGAACGGCGTTGAGCTCCACAAGAACGTTTCCGCCGAGCAAAGCGGTGAACAGGGCGAACCGGACGCCTGATAAGGTTACGGCTGAACAGGTCGGGCTCACCCGGTTAAAGATAATCGCTTCTGAGTCGAACCGACGGCGGATACACAATTGACGGCAAAATTTAACAGACAGGAGCTTTCGATATGGCGGAAATTTCGGCTGCGACGGTAATGAAACTTCGCAGGATGAGCGGCCAGGGGATGATGGACTGCAAGAAGGCGCTGCAGCAGGCAAACGGAGACATCGACGAGGCGATGGGTGTATTGCGCAAGAAGGGCCTTGCAACCCTGTCTAAGCGAGCCGAGCGCGAAACCTCAGAGGGCCTCGTTATCGCTGCAAAAGGCAGCAAATGGGCTTCACTTGCCACGCTGTGCTGTGAAACTGATTTTGTCGCCAGGAGCGAGGATTTCACAGCCGCTGTTGACCTTTTTGGAGATTATGTGGCCAAATGCAAGGCCGATAGCGGCGCAGATAACCTCCGGGAAACGGAAATTGACGGTAAAAAATTATCGGAAGTCATCGCCGAAACAGTCAGTAAAACAGGCGAGAAAGTGCAGATAGGCGACTATGAAAAATATGTGCTCGACGAGCCGGGGCTGATAGGCACGTACATCCACTTCAACGGAAAAGTCGGTGCTATGGTTCATATCGCCACCAGCGACGAGAACACAGCCGCTGCGGGCCGGCTTGAGCAGGCGGCGGCTGATATAGCAATGCACATTACCGCCATTAAACCGCTGACGCTGGACAGAAACGGCGTGGACGCCGAGACAGTCGAGCGGGAGAAGGGCATCTTCGCGGCGCAAATTAAAAATAAACCGCCGCAGATAATCGAAAAAATCATAGAAGGCAAGATGAAGAAGTTTTACTCCGAGAGCTGCCTCCTGGAGCAGCCCTTTGTCAAAGACGACAGCAAAACGGTTGCGGATGTCCTCTCGGAGGCGGCCAAGTCAGCCGGCGGCGAGGCGAATATCAAAAGGTTCGTTCGCTTCGAGGTCGGATAGGAACCTGTGTCTTTAAAATCAAAGAACGGATTAGATGCCAGAGAGCAGGTACAAGCGGGTGCTGTTGAAACTTTCCGGGGAGAGTTTTTGCAGGACAGACGGATTCGGGATAGAGGCCGAGCCCCTGGAATCGTTGGCCCAGCGCGTATCTGAAACAAGCCGGGCCGGCCCACAGGTGGCCGTTGTTGTCGGAGCGGGCAATTTTCTTCGAGGCCAAAGCTTTTCGAAGATAAGCGGCATACCGAGAAATACCGCCGACTATATAGGGATGCTTGCCACGATAATCAACGCCTGTGCGCTCCAGGAGACGCTGGAGAAGCAGGGCCGGGAAACAAGGGTTCTCAGTGCGATTGAGGTTCCGGCTTTATGCGAGGTCTTTATTCGCAGGCGCGCCCTGCGGCACTTAGAGCGGGGCAGGGCGGTGATATTGGCCGGCGGAACCGGAAATCCTTTTTTTACCACGGATACCTGTGCGGCGCTGCGGGCCTCGGAGCTGGATGCAGATTTGCTAATCAAGGCAACGAAGGTGGACGGCGTTTACAGCGACGACCCGGAGAAAAACCCCGACGCAAAGCTATATAAGAAGCTGTCGTACGACGATGTGCTGAAGAAGAATCTGCGGATAATGGACCATTCGGCAATAAGTCTTTGCCGTGAGAACAACATTCCGATTATAGTTTTGAACATATTCAAGGCCGGCAACATAACCAGGGCCATTTCCGGCGAGCAGGTCGGGACATTAATCTGTTAGCAGCGGGGGTTGTTATGCCTGTAAAACAGATTCTCGATGAGATTGAGAGCAGGATGAAAAAGGCGGTGGAAGTTCTGCATGACGAGCTGAAAGGCATTCGCAGCGGCAGGGCCTCGACCGGCCTGGTCGAGAATATCAGGGTTGATTATTACGGCAGCAGCACGCCGATGAAGCAGCTTGCAACTCTCGCCGCCCCTCAGCCGGATATGATAGTTATAAAGCCGTTCGACCCCTCTTCAATCAGGGACATCGAGAAAGCGATAAAGAGCAGCGAGCTGTCCCTGGCGCCGTTGGTGGAGGGCAAGATTATCCGCCTGCACATTCCGCCTTTGAGCGAGGAGAGGCGAAAACAGCTTTCAGCCCAGGTCAGGCAGCTTGGCGAGCAGACAAAGGTGAGTATCCGCAATATACGCAGGGATGGAATCAAGCACCTGGAGCAAAAGCAGAAAGATAAGCTCGTCACCGAAGACGACCTCGAAAAGGGCAAAAAGCAGATTGACGAGACCACGAAAAATTACACGAGAAAAATCGATGAAGTAGTGAAGCACAAATCCGATGACATAATGCAGGATTTGAGCTGATTGGCCGAAGGGATTTTTGCCCGTAGGCATATTAAGACGGGATTTGCAGCGGACCGGCCTGTGAGCAAGCCGAGAAGTTTTTTTTGGCTTTCCGTAAGGCCGGATGTGTTCTGTCGGTATGTTGGTTGATGTCGTTTTGGAACCGGAACTGCAATCGTTTTTCGGAGGCCGATACAATGACCGAGACACATAAAGAACAAAGCAAACCAACTAAGAAACCAAGGCAAGCAATACGAAAATTCGCCTTTATACTGCTGGTTGTTTTAGTTCTGCTGGCGGCTGCGGCGTTTATTTTCATCCCCGTTTTCGTATCGAGCGGCAGGGCACGGCAGATGATTCTCGCCAAGGCCAACAGTTCAATCGACGGCACGCTGGATTTTGCATCTGTTTCAATGGGCTGGTTCAGGGGGATAAAGGTAAGTGATATAAGCTTTAAGGACACCGGCGGACGAACGAAAGTGGCGGTGAAGGGCTTTGCCACAAAGCCGCATTACCTTTCGCTGCTGACGGGCACTGCCTCGTTCGGCAAAACCGTGATAGACGAGCCCAGCGTTGAAATAGATTTGCAAAAGCAAACCACCGCGGGCAAACAAGAGCCGGCTCAAAAGCAGACAGCCCGCAGGCGAAGCAAGGCCGCGGCTCTGCCTGTGAAGCGAATCGACCTCGTCGTCAACGACGGAAAACTGTTGGTCAAGTCGGGCAAAGAGCAGGCCGAGCTTTCGGAGATTAATAGCAAACTTGCACTTCGCCCGCCCGGCGAGCAGAGCAGTTTTGATATGAGTGTTACCGTAAAGGATTCCGGCGGCCGGTCAAAGCTCAGCGCAGCGGGTAAGGTAAAACCGGCGGCGAAGACGGGCTGGACACTTGCGGGTACAAGCGGAGATGTGACAATCGAGGTCAAGGACCTGAACCTTGCATCGCTTGGGCCGATTCTCGACCTGGCCGGGGCCAAAGTGCAGGCCGAGGGCATTGTAAACGCGAACATAAACGGTGTTTTGAAAAACGGCGAGCTTGAAAAACTGGACGGTGCGGTAAATGCTAAAAACCTTCAGGTCAAGGCCGAACAGCTAAAAGGTGATACCGTCAGGACGAATACGCTTGATGTGGGAGTTCGGCTGAATCGACAGGGTGATTTGATGAACGTCGAGAAGCTCACCGTGCAGGCGGACTTCTTCAGGGCCGAGGCGAACGGCGTCGCCCCGACCACGTTCGGCTCATTAGCCGAGCTTGTCAGGCCGGATTCAAAGTACGAGCTGAAGGCAAATTTCGAATGTGACGTTCCCGCCGTGATGAGCCAGTTGTCGCACACGCTGGCGGTAAAAGAAAATATGAAGGTAACGTCCGGCAAACTGACCGGCAGCGTTGATACGCTGACAGAAAATGGGCAAAAGAAGCTTTATGCGCAGGCAAATCTCGCCGGCTTAGCGGGTATAGTCGATGGTAAGCCGGTTGCCCTCTCGCAAGCCGTAACTGTCGAGGCGAAAGTTTCACCGGAAACACAGGGGGTAAAGTTTGACAAATTGGCCGTCTCGTCGGCCTTTGCCGCCGTCGATTGTACCGGCGACAGCAAACAATTGAAGTACAGGGCCGACGTGGATTTGTCGAGACTTCAGGCCGAGCTGGGCCAATTCGTGGATTTCGGCAGGTACAACGTTGCGGGCGAATTAGCCGGCAATGGACAGGTATCGACCCAGGGCGGGCAGGTGGCGGTAACCGGCTCGGCCGGGGCGAAGAATTTCCTTCTCTCGGCGGACGGCAACAGTGTCTCGGAGCCGTCGGCTGATATGAGCTTTGCGTTCGACGTTGACAGAAAGGACAACATCCTCTCGATTAAATCTTTCGCTGCAAAGGCAAGCTTCGGGCAGGTGAGTGTGCGTGATGCGGTTGTGCCGCTCGGCGGGAAATCCGCTGAGCCGATGAAGCTCGTCGCATCCGCCGGCGGTATCGACCTGGCGAAGCTCCAGCCATACGCGGTGCTGCTCGGGGCGATGAAAAAACAGATGCAGTTGTCGGGGACGGCGCAGGGGCAGGTTTCGGTCACTTCGCGCGGGCAGCTCTACAGCATTTCGACCGATTCGGTAAAGCTGTCGAACCTGGTGCTTATATCGCCGGGCAAAGCGCCCTTTGTTCAGAAGCAGGTGACGTTAACGTTTGACGGCGACTACGATAAGGCGCAGCAAAGCTGGGCCATACGCAAAATGGAACTGAAGAGTCCCAATATAAAGATGCAGATTGGCCTGAGCCAGGACACTCAGGGCGACAGACAGCAAGTCAAAGGCAAGGCAAATCTCGATTACGACTGGTCGGCTTTGAGCGCTTTAATAGGTGTGTTTTTGCCGGAAGGGCTGAACCTGGAGGGCAAGAGGCAGGATACTGTCAGCTTCAGCAGCCAATACCAGCGGGGCCAGCCCGGCGGTCTTACCGCT
>CAZPDW010000110.1:0-7051 GCA_964585535.1 uncultured Pirellulales bacterium | reverse complement strand
TATCTCGATGGAAGTAGAACTTGCCACTTTCAGATGGTCTGCCAAATGGATCGTGATCCTGCCACTGCCATAGGTCTGAATCTGCTGCACTCGACTTCATGGCTTCCAGTAATTCATCTTCACGAGTACCGGGGAAGTAAATATCCATTAAAGGTCTAACTTCCATGATTGCAACTCCTTTTACAGATTGCAATGCCTAACTTCTATTTATACAGTCTCCACAAAACGGCAAACACAGGCTGTTTTTTTCTATATAAGAAACTGCTGAGTCTTCTTGTTTATTTGTCTATGGGTCATTCATTTCACCTATTTTCTTCGTTGTTTGAGTTCAAGCGTTGCGGTTTAAAAACTGAAAACTTCCGCCCGTTTATAGACGCGCTGTTGTCCGTTCCTTCCATATCCGAATCCTATTAGAGATACCTCGATATTGCAAGTCCTTTTTTGTCGTTACTATCAACACCTTTGCCAAGGCCGACTACCCCCCAGCCTTAATCCGCGTTGACTTGTGCTGCCGTAAGGCGTCCCCAAGCGGACCACCGAAGGGATATCAGCGTAAATCAGTGGCTAAAAAACCTTAGCGCCTTGGTGGTAAAAAAATCCGTGAAAATCCGTCAAATCCGTGGTTGATTTTACTTGACATCTAACTTATCATGATGTATAATACCCATCAAACATATAGAAAGTGAATACAGTATCGTACGTTAGGAGGGTTTGAAATTGCCCACACGTTCTTCCCTGAACGCTGTCCGCTGCACGCTATCTGGCGTCTTCAGTCTGTTCTCTTCTGTCTTTCCTCTACACTTGTCGAGAACTCTCTACAAATCAACCCTTTTTATGCAAAACGAACCCAATTTTAAAAGCAAGTACAATGACTCTAAGATGCTATATGCAAATGACTTATATCAAAATTTGGCCCCTTCAGCCGACGAAAAACGAACCCAAAACAAACCCAATTCAAAAAATGCAAGTAATAGACCTAACCCTCTACCCAATAAAGAGTTAAGACGAAAATCGCGAGTAACGACAATGAAAAAACGAACCCAAAACGAACCCAATGTTAAAATAGACAAAATCCCACCTAACTCTTTACACAGAAAACCCTTACAGCAAAAACCCCGAATTACGACAATAAAAAACGAACCCAATTTTACAAATAGATAAAAATAAACCTAAACCATTGCATAGAAAGCACTTACGCAAAAACGAAAGCCCCCGGCTTTATGCCGGGGGTTCAACCCCTCACGCCGCCGGTTCTACCCCCAACTACGCCCATAATGCGTCGTATAGTCTGGCAGGAAAACGTTCAAGATGTTATAAAATACAGTTTGAGTAACTAATATGCTTTACGAAGACCTCAAAGACAAAAAGGTACTTGTTACCGGCTCGAGCAGCGGTATCGGCGCCGCAACAGCGGTTGCCTTCGCAAGGCAGGGCTGTTTCGTCGGCGTCCATTACTTCAGGACAAAGCAGGGCGGCGAAAAAACCCTCGGCGAGGTGAAGAAATCCGGCGACGGCATATTGCTTCAGGCCGACGTCCGCGAAAAGCAGCAGGTCCAAAAAATGGTTGAAACGTTCGCCGAAGCTGCCGGCGGCATCGACGTCCTCGTCAACAACGCTGGCGACCTTATCGACCGCCAGCCGTTCGAGACCGCCTCGCTCGATTACCACGAGGACATCTTCGCAACAAACGTCCGAAGCGTCCTGCTCGTTACCCAGGCGGCGCTGGCTCATCTAAAGAAAAGCACCGGCTGTATCGTCAACGTCGGCTCGGTCGCAGGCCATCACGGCGGCGGGTATGGCTCAGGTATCTACGCAGCCGCCAAGGCCGCCGTCGCAACCGAGACCATCGCTATGGCAAAAGAATTCGCAAAATACCACATCCGCGTCAACTCCGTCCTGCCCGGCCTTATCGAGACCCGCTTCCACGAGCGCTACAGCACCCCCGAACGAAAGGCCAAAGTCGCAAAAGAAACACCACTCGGCAGAAACGGCAGGCCGGAAGACATCGCAAAGGCAATACTCTTTCTCGCAAGCAGCGAGGCGGCGGGCTTTATCACCGGCGAATACATCGCCGTCAACGGCGGGCTGTATATGCGCGCCTGAAAAACAACACTTGCATCACCGCACCGGCTGCTGGTATAAACAATACCGCTGATTTAACTCGCACGCGCAGGTAAAAAAACAGGACCCGAAAACAATGCGGACATTTGCAGGGATGCAAAAGCGCAGCTCGCACCGATATGAGCAACATACCGCAGGCGGCTACCGCAGCAGGGCGGCCGGCGCGAATGCTGCACAGACCAGACAATGGCACATCCAGCCGGCAGACGACCGTCGCGAAAAGCTTGCCGCAGCGCTCAAGGTCTCGCCGCTGCTGGCCCAGCTTCTAATCAACCGCGGGATAACCGACGTACCCGCCGCCGCCGCCTTCCTCAGGCCCCGGCTGTCCGGGCTAATCAGCCCCGAACAATTGCCCGGAATGGCCGACGCCCTGGCGCGGATTAAAAAGGCGATTACCGGCAAAGAAAAAATCACCATCTACGGCGACTACGACGTTGACGGCATCACCGCCGTCGCAATACTCTGGCAAATCCTCACGCTCCTCGGCGCAAACGTCGATTACTACATCCCCCACCGCATCGAAGAGGGCTACGGCCTAAACACCGGCGCCGTCCGTGCGATTGCAAAAGCCGGCTCGTCACTGCTCGTCACCGTTGACTGCGGCATAACCGCGCACGCCTCGGCAAAGCTGGCCGGCGAGCTTGGCCTTGAGCTTATTATCACCGACCACCACCGGCCCGACGACAAGCTGCCCCCCGCACTCGCCATAGTACATCCCGCCACCGACCCTGCTTATCAAAACCAGGATTCTTCCGGCTCTATGGTCGCCTTCAAGCTCGGCTGGGCCGTCGCAAACGAGTTCAAAACCGGCTCTCGGCTCGACGGTAAAATCAGGGATTTTATGATTAACGCAACCTCGCTCGCCGCTATGGGCACCATTGCAGACGTTATGGATCTGCGGGGCGAAAACAGAATCCTGGCGAGCTTCGGCCTGAAGTCTCTGCCCGACTGCAAACTTGTCGGTATTCAGGCCCTCATCGCTTCGGCAGGGCTTGCCGGGAAAGGGCTTGACAGCTTCGATATCGGATTTCGCCTGGCGCCTATGCTGAACGCCGCCGGCCGGCTCGGCCATGCCCGCTTAGCCGTCGAGCTGCTCACCTCGGACAATCCGACCCGCGCCGCCCGAATCGCCGAATACCTCAAAGACCAGAACGCCAAAAGGCAGCGGCTCGAAAAGAAAATCTTCCACGCCGCCTGCGAAATAATCGTTGCCAAAGGACTAAACCACCCCGACCGAAAAAGCATCGTCCTGGCAGACGAAAGCTGGCACGCCGGCGTTATCGGTATTGTCGCCTCCAGAATTGTCGATAAGTTCTGCCGGCCGGCAATTGTGATTAACAGCTCCGGCGAGCTCGCCCAGGGTTCCGCCCGCTCGGTGCCCGGCTTCGACATCTTAAAGGCCATCTGTGTCTGCTCGGAACATCTCGAAAGCTTCGGCGGGCATGAAATGGCTGCCGGCGTTACCCTCCAGCCGGAAAAAATCCCCGAATTCGCCGAAGACATCGA
This sequence comes from uncultured Pirellulales bacterium, assembly GCA_964585535.1. GTDB lineage: Bacteria > Planctomycetota > Phycisphaerae > Sedimentisphaerales > Anaerobacaceae > JAUVYV01. Next base: position 3,424 of record CAZPDW010000110.1, on the reverse strand, counting down.
GGCGTACGCCAAGGAAAACCTGGCAGACGAAGCCGGCGCAGGCCGCCTGAACATAGATGCGCTCGCAGAACTGAGCGAATTCAGCTACCACACCGTCAACGAGCTGCGCCTGCTCGGCCCGTTCGGACAGGCAAACCCGCAGCCGATGTTCGCCACAAAAGGCGTCCGCCTCTGCGCACCGCCCAGAAGAGTCGGCGCCACCGGCGACCACCTCCAGCTTGCAATAACCGACAACACCAATTCAATCCGCTGCATCGCCTTTCGGTTCGGCCGGCTCGAAAAAAAACTGCTCGAAAACGAATTCTTCAACGTCGCATATTCCGCGCAGCTCGATACCTACAACGGCAACAAAAACGTCCAGCTCGTCGTCAGGGACATCAAATTCGATTAACCGTTAGCTCGAAGGCAAAATATTATGAAACCGCTGAAAAATTTCGCCCTCGTCTGGCTTGCCGTCTTCATCGCCGGCTGCTCAGCGGGACCTGACCTGGCAATTGATAAATCGACCGGGTCAAATCCCTTCACCAACCTCGACTTCTACAACAACCCGGCAAATTTTCAGTTCGCCATCGTCTCCGACCGTACCGGCGGGCATCGGCCCGGCGTCTTCGCATCCGCCATCGATAAGGTCAACCTGCTCAAACCCGAATTCGTTATCTGTATCGGCGACCTCATCGAGGGCTATACCGAGGACGTGAACGAGCTAAACAGCCAGTGGGACGAAATCGACGCAATGGTCAACCGGCTCGATATGCCCTTCTTCTACTTCCCCGGCAACCACGATATAAGCAATGCCTTATCCGGCGAAATCTGGCAAAAACGCCTCGGCCGGTCGTACTATTATTTCAAATACCACAATGTCCTGTTTGTCTGCCTCAATACCGAAGACCCGCCCTCACGCCGGCTCAGCGATTCGCAAATCGAGTACTTCCGAAAAGTCCTCGAAGCCAACCGCAGCGTCCGCTGGACGCTTGTCTTTATGCACCAGCCGCTCTGGAAAGGAAAAAGCATCCTGTACTGGCAAAAATTCGAATCCCTTCTCGCCGACCGCCCATACACCGTCTTCGCAGGCCACGAGCACCATTACCAGAAGTACGTTGTAAAAAATCACAATTACTACATACTCGCAACCACCGGCGGAGCAATGGAAGAGGATGAAAAATGCCGCCTCGACCACGTCGTCTGGGTTACCGTCACCGACGAGGGCCCGCAAATCGCCAACCTCCGTCTCGACGGCATATTAACCGACCAGCCCTGCCCGCAGAATTGATTTATGCCCTCCGCATTTGTCCGGGTATTGTGCGGGAAAAGTCGAATCGCCGGCTCGCTTACTTAAAAAAATCTCCAGGCAACTATCGTCACGCCGAAGATGCCCCAGTAGGCCAGCGAGCCGATAAGAATCACAAATTTTCCAGCCGGGTCAAGCCCTTTCATAACCGACGAGCGGCGCCATATCAACAGCAGCGCCGCCAGCCCTGCCAAAAGTATCGCCGCTGCCGCGATGCTCACCGGCAAATAGAGGGCATTCAATACTGAATTGTTGGGCGCCAACTCCTTGCTGATGATTTGCCGGGCCGTCTCGATACCTGTCGGCCTGCTCAGGGCGTAGGGCCAGTACGGAATACGCGAAGTCATCTTCAGCATCGACTTGACTAAATGCGCACAAGCCATTGTTACGAGCAATAACAGGCCGAACGCCCGTGCAATCTCGCCCGCCGGGACACGGGACCATATCTTCGCCAGAGCAATCACCGTTAAGAAAAAAAACGCCGGGAACACGACAAACATAATAATCGCCGAAACCATACCCGCCGTCGCCCCGCCCAGCCCCATAGCGCCGACAACACGACCCGGCAGCCACGTCAAAATCCCCTTCGTAACCGACCATTCCGAAAGGACCTCATAGACTATGAACCCGCTCACTAAAAGAATAAATCCGAGCTCAGCCGCTTGCAGCCGGAGACGCCCGAAAAAGTCCGCAAAAGGCCGTCTCGTTGACAGCCGTAAGTTGTCGTTCGGACACGCCTTGAGGCATTGCGTGCACAGCAGGCCCTGCCGGTTGTCCTGTATTGCCGCCGGGTACAGCCCGCTCGTGCATGAACGGCCGGTAAGCCGATATCGGTTCTTCTTCGCCACACAATCTTTCGTCTTGCAACTGCTGCAGACGGACTTGTCGCGCACACGCCACTCTAACGGTGAAACAAGGGCGTACAGCCCGAGCAGATAGCCGACCGGACAGATATAACTGCAAAATGCGCGCTTCTCATAAATCAGCCCGACCACCGTCGCCAGTCCCAGAAGCATCAGCAGGTAAAACGCCATTCGCCGGGGCACACGGTGTATCGCCAGGCCGTGAATGCCCACAATCAAAACCAGTGCGTAGAAGACCGTGATGAGCCAGCCGCTGTCGAACCAGTCCGGGACCTTGCGGCGAAGGCCTACCCGGCTCGCAAGATAGCTCACCAATTCCATCGGGCAGACCATACACCACACACGCCCTAACAGCACCGCAGCAACGATGATAAGAGGCCACCAGTATGACCACACCACCAAATTCGCCAAGTTCGTGTTCCGCAGCACCTTGGCAAAGGCCATATCATCCGTGCTTACACCGATACCGCCGGCCACCAGCAGCCCAAAGGCCGACAGCATCACCAACTGCGGCACCAAAGGAAACCACCGCGAATGAAACAGCCCGTTAATCCAGCGAACTTCCAGTAAATCCATCTTCTTGTCTTTTCCTCTGCTGTACGGCTTTGCCTGCTCGACCAATCATTGCCTTATTAAACAAGCTATTGCCCGCGGTTTACCATCACCTTTGTTATCCGAAATTGGCCTAAGTTTGTCACAAGGTTAAAAAAGCTCTCCGGCTCGCCGCTGCCTGTGGCAAGGGCGATATGGCCCGCATCAAATCCGCCTCGACCTGTCCCTTTGAACGTAGCATCCAGCCCGAGCCAGATGTCCCCGACGTATGCCTCGTCCCAGGCGTGAGGCCCGAAGCCCTGCAGGCCGGCGAAATCCTCAACATAAGCGATACCCACTACCACGCGAGCCGGTATCCCCGCCGCCCGGCACATCGCCGCCGTAAGCACCGCGTGCTCGCTGCAGTCGCCCTGCCTGCTCTCGACGACCTCTGTTGCCGATGCGAAACCGACCGAAAGGTCTTTGTTCTCGATGTAGTCCGCGACGAACGCCTCAATCTGCCGGGCCGCCTGCTCTGCGTCCTTCGCACCGTGAACCGCACGCCCGGCAAGCTCGATTATCTTCTTATTGTCGCTCTGCAGATACGGCGTCGGCTTAAGCGCCTCCAACAGTTCCTTGTCGGCGCCCCTGTACGGATACCTGCCGTTGCGTTTTGAAACCACCGGCTCCACCACCACAATCACCGAGCCGTCATCCAATTGCTTTACCCGCTGGTTGTCGC
>CAZPDW010000109.1:0-7106 GCA_964585535.1 uncultured Pirellulales bacterium | reverse complement strand
GGTGCCGGCCCACGATGAGCGAGACTTCGAGTTTGCAAAGAAGTTCGAGCTGCCGATTATTCCCGTCGTGAAGCCTGACCGGAAGGGTGCACTGGCATCGGGGATCAGTTCTTTCTATAAGTATGATGGAGAGCTGACTTGGCCACCGTCAAAGGGAGAGGAAGATGCATGGGCCGATTCGATTATTGAAGATGTCATGAATGGCGAAGTCTGTTTCATTGGTGATGGAACTGCGGTTAACAGCGGGCAATTCGATGGGTTGAGTACGGCGGAGTTTAAGGAGGCGATTACCGGATGGCTCGAGGAAAAGGGATTGGGTAAAAAGGCGATTAATTACAAGCTGCGGGACTGGCTTTTCAGCAGGCAGAGGTACTGGGGAGAGCCGTTCCCGATAGTGCATACCGAAGACGGTCGAGTGGTTGGGCTTTCGGAGGATGAGCTGCCTCTGGAACTGCCTAAGCTGGAGGATTATAAACCGTCGGGGACCGGTGAGCCGCCTTTGGCCAACGCCAAAGACTGGGTCAACGTGCGTTTGCCTGACGGGACAACTGTAATGCGTGAGACAAACACGATGCCGCAGTGGGCGGGGAGCTGCTGGTATTATCTCAGGTATCTGGACCCGGACAATGACGAGCGGTGCTGTGGCGCGGAGAAGGAGAAGTACTGGATGCCGGTTGATTTGTATATCGGCGGGGCGGAGCACGCGGTTCTGCATCTGCTGTATGCGAGGTTCTGGCATAAATTTCTTTATGATCTGGGATATGTCAGCACAGCCGAGCCGTTCAAAAAGCTTATCAACCAGGGGATGATTTTGGGCGAGGACGGCCAGAAAATGAGCAAGTCGCGCGGCAACGTGGTCAATCCCGATAAGGTTATTGCCGACTACGGCGCCGATTCGATGCGGCTTTACGAGATGTTTATGGGGCCTTTGGAGGCGACAAAGCCGTGGAATATGCAGGGTGTCGAGGGAGTGCATCGGTTTTTGCAGAGGGTCTGGCGATTTGTGGTTGATGAGGAGACGGGTGAGGTTTCGCAGGCGGTTCAGGATGCGCAGCCGGATGAGGCGACGCTGCGTCTGCTGCATCAGACGATAAAGAAGGTCGGCGGCGATATAGAAACGTTCGGCTTTAACACCGCGATAAGTGCGATGATGATATTCGTCAATCACCTGAGCAAACAGGATGTCAGGCCGAAATCGGTGGTTGAAAAATTGCTGTTGATACTTGCGCCGTTTGCGCCGCATATAGCCGAGGAGCTGTGGGCCAAGCTGGGACACGGTGACACGCTTGCGTACGAAAGCTGGCCTGAGTACGACAGTGAGCTTGTCAAAGAAAAGGAGGTAGAGCTGGCGGTTCAGGTCAACGGCAGGATAAAGGACAGGATAGTTGTCGCCGCCGATGCGGATGAGGAGCAGATAAAGCGACAGGCACTTGCCAGTGAGAAGGTCGCCGCGGCGATTGGCGTTAAAGAGCCGAAGAAGGTCATAGTCATCAAATCCCGGTTAGTAAATATAGTTGTCTGAGTCGGTTGGAAGCCGTAGTTTGATGAGTGTCGAGATTGAAGCAAAGTTGAAGGTGGATTCGCTGGAGAAGGTGGCGGAAAGGTTGTCCGGGGCCGGTGCGGAGTTTGTGCAGGAGCAGCGGCAGACGGACAGCTATTTCGACGATGCTGCGGGCAGGTTAAAGAGCGGCGACAAGGCGCTTCGGCTGCGTCGGCAGGTGAGTGAGCAAAGTGAGACGATAGTGCTCTGTTACAAAGGGCCTAAAGCTGTGGATGACTTCAAGAAGAGGGATGAAACCGAGTTTGAAATCGCGGACGGCGAGCTTGCGGAACAGTTACTCGGCGGGCTTGGTTATAAGAAGGTCCTGACGTTTGAAAAGAGGCGACGGGTATGGCGGCTTGGCGGCTGCGGCGTTATGCTGGACGAGTTGCCGTTATTGGGTAGCTTTGTGGAAATAGAAGGGCCCGGCGACGGCGAGATTGCAGAGGTACAGAAAAAGCTGGGGCTGGGTGAGTTGCGGCATATACAGGACAGCTATGCGTCCCTGATGGATGCGAAGCTTCGTGAGCTTGGCAGGGACGACAGGGACGTTTCGTTTTAGAGTTCCGGGAAAGAGCGATGAATCCGAACGATGGATATATCGTATATATAGTGAACCCTAGGGCCGGGGCAAGCAGCGGCGGCAAGAAGTCGGGACGTCACTTTGAAGAGTATCTTCTCAAACGGGGTTTTGACGTAAGAGTCGGTGTGACAAGCTCGCTGGAAGATGCCTGCGAGCTTGCCACGAACGCGGCGGTTGATTTTGATTGTGCAATGGTGGTCGTTGTCGGCGGCGACGGCACCGTCAGAGAGGTCGCGCACGGCCTGGAGGGCAGCGACAAGCCGATGTTCATAATTCCCTGCGGGACAGAGAACCTTCTGGCGAATGAATTAGGGCTTGACGAACGGCTGGGGATGCTTATAAGGACGTTCGAGGCGGGCTATACGCGTTCGCTGGACTTAGGCAGTGCAAACGGCAGGTGCTTTACGAGCATAGCCGGTTTTGGCTTTGACGGGGATATCGTCAAGAGTGTCAGCGAGCAGCGCGACGGCAATATCGACTATTACGATTATTTCTGGCCCATCTGGCGGACGTTCTGGCAATACAAATTCGAGCCGATGAAGGTGCAGGTGGATGGTGAAGAGATTTTCGATGGGCGATGCCTTGTTTTTGTCGGGAACATCTCGCGATATGCGATAGGGCTGAAGATACTGCACGACGCCGATTACGGCGACGGGCTGCTCGATGTATGTATTTACAAATGTGCCTCGCAGATTCACCTGATGAAACATTCGGTGATGACTATTTTTAAGCGGCAGACGTCCGGCAAAGACGTGATATACCGTCAGGGGACTCATATCACCGTCAGCTCTGATGTGCCCGGTATATCGACGGAGATTGACGGCGACCCGGGTCCTGATTTGCCGGTGGATATAAAAGTGATGCCGAAGGCCGTCAAGGTGATAGTCCCCGAGGGGGCGAGACCCGCCGGGATGAGAAAGCAGTTTATAAGGGCGCTGAGGTAAAGAAACGTCATACCGGCCGAACATTTGAATCAGGGACAGTTTGTTATGAGCGAAAAGAGCTTTAGAGTAGGCGATGTGCGAGTGGGTCCGGGCGGGCCTATGTTTGTGATGGCGGGCCCCTGCGTTATTGAGAGCGAACAGATTTGTCTTGATATTGCGAGCAGACTTCGGGACATATCCGGCAAGACGGGTATCGCAATCATATTCAAGGCGAGCTTCGATAAGGCCAACCGCAGCAGCATATCGAGTTACAGGGGGCCCGGTATGGAGAAGGGACTGGAGATTCTTGCGGCGGTGCGTGAGCAGACTAAGCTGTCCGTTATGACGGACGTGCACGAGCCGGCCCAGGCGGCCAAGGCGGCTGAGGTGGTTGATTGTCTACAGGTGCCGGCTTTTCTGTGCAGGCAGACGGATTTACTATGTGCCTGCGGGCGGACGGGCAGGCCGGTGAATGTCAAGAAGGGCCAGTTCTTATCGCCCGGCGAGATGGAGAACGTGGTCGAAAAGATACGCCGCTGCGGCAACGACAAAATAATTTTGACCGAGCGCGGGACATTTTTCGGTTATAATCGGTTGGTCAACGATATGACGGGCATCGGGATTATGAAGAAGCTGGGCTGTCCGGTGGTTTTCGATGCGACGCACAGCACGCAGCAGCCGGGCGGTCTTGGTACGGTAAGCGGGGGCAGGCGTGAGATGGCGCCCGTACTGGCCAGGGCGGCGATAGCAGCCGGCGCAAACGGGCTTTTTATCGAGGTCCACACCGAACCGGACAAGGCAAAGTCCGATGCCGCTACTATTATGCCGATTGAGTGGGTCGAGGAGTTGATAAAAGTTTGTAAGCAGATTTTCGAAATAGTCAACGGGCGCAAAAATGGCTGAACAGAAAAAGTATCTTTACGGGCCTGTGCCTTCGAGGAGGTTGGGGCGAAGTCTCGGCGTGGATATTATCCCCTTCAAGGTCTGCACGCTGGATTGTGTATATTGTCAGTTGGGCGCAACTACGCAAAAGACGCTTCAGCGCGCGGATTACGTTCCGGTTGAAGATGTCCTGAGCGAATTGAAAGAACGGCTCGGCGAAGGGCTCGAAGCCGATTATATCACCATTGGCGGTTCGGGTGAGCCGACTCTTCACGCAGGGCTTGGCCGGCTTGTCAATGGGATAAAGCGGCTTACTGATATTCCCGTAACGGTCCTTACCAACGGGACACTTCTGTACAGGGCGGACGTTCGGGCCGACTGCGCCGGGGCCGACGTCGTGCTGCCGTCGCTCGACGGCTGTGACGAAGAAACTTTTAAGAAGGTGAACCGGCCGTGTGAAGGTATGACTTTGAGACAAGTGGTTGACGGTTTATGTGCGTTCAGAAAGGAATTTGCCGGCCCGATATGGCTGGAGGTCTTCCTGATTGAGGGTTACAACACTGATAACGAGCAAATCGGCAAATTCAAAGAATTGATAGCTCAGATTCAGCCGGACAAGGTCCATTTGAACACCGCGGTCAGGCCCACCGCCGAGTCGGCGGTCAAAAAACCCTCTTACGAGCGGCTCTGCTCAATAGCCGAAAAGTTGGGACCGAATTGTGAGGTCATTGCCGAATTTACATCAAGCCACTATGCAAAACCCGGCGACAGCAGGGCCGAAACTGTCTTTTCAATGCTGAAACGCAGGCCCTGCTCGCTCGAGGACATACATCTGGGTTTGGGTATCGACCGCCTGGAAGCTCTGAAAATTATCGACCACTTCACGCATCAGGGGCTTGTCATTTCCGAACAGAGGGACGGAATAGTCTTCTTCAAAACAAGGTAGTGCACACTTTATCGGGCCGGGGGGACGTCTTCAAATCCGTATAAATTTGTGCCTTATTTGCACGAATTTAAGTTCAATTTGTAAAGAAACCGTCTTTATTGGCCGATAAAAGCACTATAGCTTTTTGATTCGTTTCGATTTTATCGCTTCTTGTAAGAAAAATTGGGATTTTCACCTTTAGTGAACTGTTTTCAGGCCGATAAGAAGTATTGTCGCAATTAAATGGTTTTCGGCTTTTAGTGTTCGGGTTTGGACAGCAGTGAAGAAAAAGAGACAGCTAATTCTGAAGAAGGGCAAGCAGAAATTCATATTTCGTTATGACAGCGGATGCGAAGATGAGCTTCTTGACGCTCTTATTGAACAGGCCAAAGACTCTCGAACCGACTTCGACTTCTTTGACGCGGCTGTGCTGAGTTTCAAGCTGACGCAGCTGCTTATCGGGCAGGCGGATGAGCTTTTGCATGAAGATATAAAGACGTGAAAAACAAGGGGCAAAGTCGGAATCCCCGGTTATTGTTTGGCTAAGGTTTTGGACAGGCAGGTAAATTATGAAAGACAGCGTAATAATCAACGAGTTTCTCAGCTACTTGGAGTTTGAGAAGCGCTTCAGCGGGCACACTTCGAAGTGTTACGGTGTGGACCTTGCTCAGTTCGGTGAATTCCTGACGTCCCGCGGTGCGGATGTTTCGCCATCCGCCGAGGCACACACGCCGGATTCGATGATGGTTTCCGGCGGCGGCACAGCAGCGGCGGTCGCAACGCAGGCAAGAGTGGACGTTGACAAACTGCTTGTCGCGGTGGACGTCAGTGTCATACGTGCATATATGACCCGGCTGAACGAAAAGCAGTACTCCAAGGCAACGATAGCCCGAAAGCTTGCGACGTTGCGAAGCTTCTACAAGTTCCTTATGAAGAGAAACCGTATCACAGCCAATCCTGTTGTCGGCATCAGGACGCCGAAACAGGATAAGAAGCTGCCGAGGTTTCTCGAATATGAAGAAATAAAACGGCTGCTCGAAACGCCGCCGATGGATAGCTGGCTCGGCGCCAGAGACAGGGCGATTATGGAGACGCTCTACAGCACCGGTATGCGTGTCAGTGAGCTTGTGGCGCTCAATATGGACGATGTGGACTTTTTGGGTGAGGTTGTGCACATTAGGGGCAAGGGCAAGAAAGAGAGAATTGCACCAATAAGCTCGTCGGTTCTGCAGATTATTCAGCATTATATGGAGTTCAGAAACAAAAGAGCTCAGAACAACAGCAACTTTGACAGCAGGGTCCTGTTCGTGAACAAGCACGGCGGGCGGCTGAGCACCCGCAGCGTCCGGCGCAAGATGGACAAGTACCTCAAGATGGCCGGTCTCGACCCTGCAATCAGCCCGCATACGCTGCGGCACAGTTTCGCCACACATATGCTCAACCGCGGCGCAGATTTAAGGAGCGTACAGGAGCTGCTCGGCCATCAGTCCCTCTCGACAACTCAGATTTATACTCATCTTACAACCAGCAAACTCAAAGATGTTTACGACAGCGCTCATCCCCGCGGCAATGAGCCGGACAGCGATTATGACAGCGACCCTTCACCGGGGCAGTGGTAGCAAAAAATAATTGACCAACAATGAAAAAGCCGCCCTTAAAAGCGGCTTTTTTTCATATCTCGAGGGGGGCATCTTACTTCAGCTCCGCTGCTGTGTACTCTCGCAGGTCAAGGCAGTCTTGCTTTTTCAGTGTCCGGTCGCAGGCGCCGATTTTGAAGCATGTGCTGCATTTCTTTGCGTATTTCTGCGGGCAGTTGCAGCCGGCCAGGGTAAGGCCTGCAAGGAGCTGTGCGGATTTGGTTAGGCGCATTTTAATTTGAAGCGCAACGCCTGGCTATTTTTATCAGCCCGCCTCTGGCGGGCTGGAGTTTATCGCAGCAGTAGTGGTAAGCTTTGGAAAGTAAAAAAGAATGCCCATCGCCGAGTTGCTCGGATGCAACAAATGTACGATTAGCCGAGGGCTATCGCGTAATCGCAGTTCGACCGGTGTTACGATGTACTACACATCAATTTCATATTGTCTTTCCATTTATTGCTCTTTGAAGAATTAAATAAACGAATAATAATTAGCCGAGAATACGGGTATGAGACCCGTAGGAACGACAAAACAATTGGAGCAACGAAGGCGAAAAGCCATCACTCTGCTGGAACAAGGAAACGGTGTTCGCCAAACTGCTCGAACGGTTGGCGTAAC
>CAZPDW010000108.1:5867-7200 GCA_964585535.1 uncultured Pirellulales bacterium | reverse complement strand
TGCCCCGTCTCCAAAAACAACTGAAACCGAGGCCAAGCTGCTGAAAAGACCTTGGCTTGATATAACCGGTTTTTGGGAAGTGCGAAGCGGTATCAGATTGAAAGGCGATGACCACGAAAAGCGCGATTCCATAGGTGAGACCAGATTGCAGTTAGAGATTGAGAAAACTCTGGATGAGTTTACCTTCAATAGTACCATCGATATGTACTATGACTGGGTATTCGAACACCATTCGGTGGATTTGGAAAAGGGCGAAGGTTTTCTGGATTTAAGAGAGTTTAGTGTCAGTTTTTCTCCGAGTGATTTTATGGATTTGAAGCTTGGCAGGCAGATTTTGACCTGGGGGACGGGCGACCTTATTTTTATCAACGATATGTTTCCGAAGGACTGGCAGTCGTTTTTTATCGGCAGAGATACCGAATATCTCAAAGCGCCGTCCGACGCCCTCAAGGCAAGCTTCTTTACGGACATAGCCAATATCGATGTCGTTTACGCGCCCAGATTTGACTCTGACAGGTTCATCACAGGCGAGCGCTTGTCTTACTGGAACGGCAGCCGTATAGCAGGAACCGATTCTATCGTTCGTACAGACAAGCCGGATGGCTGGTTTGATGACGATGAGTTGGCTCTGCGGCTATCGAAAAATATTGCCGGTTATGAACTTGCCGCTTATGGCTACCGGGGGTACTGGAAAAGTCCGGCCGGTTTTGACACATCATCTTACAAGTACACCTTCCCCAAGCTCAATGTTTATGGAGCAAGTGCGCGCGGGCAGATTGGCAAAGGTATCGGTAATATTGAAATGGGCTATTACGATTCCCGCGATGATAAATCCGGCGATGAGCCCTATATCGACAACAGCCAAATCCGCTATCTGATAGGTTACGAACGGGACCTGCCGGAGATTGCCCCTGATTTTACGCTTGGTTTGCAGTATTACGTTGAACAAACGCTGCATTATGGCGACTACAGACGAACACTGCCTGCCGGCAACAAAGCCGCTGAAGAATACCGTCATTTATTAACGTTCAGGATTACGAAACTGTACTGGAATCAGAATCTTACCTGTTCGCTTTTTACTTATTTTTCGCCGTCCGACAAGGATGTGTATATGCGTCCTAATGTAAATTACAAGGTTAACGACAACCTGGCGGTGGAGGCAGGCGCCAATGTTTTTTGGGGCGATTATCCACATACATTTTTCGGACAGTTTCAAGATAATACAAACATTTACACCGCGGTGCGCTACAGTTTCTGACAATCTGCGGCGTTGTGTTTCTCGCAGCAGGGGGTTTATAGCCGAAGGGGCAGGCGGCAACCCTCAAGAAAAAAA
>CAZPDW010000108.1:0-5857 GCA_964585535.1 uncultured Pirellulales bacterium | reverse complement strand
TTTTTGGAGGTTGGAATAGTGAAAAGAGAAGAAGTGGGTCCGGCGGCGGCGGTATTTTTTTTGTGTGTTTCAACGTTGTTTGCCGCCGACCCGTGCACGCCGGCGACTCACGAGCAGTTTCAGGCCGTGGACGAAGATGGTATCGGGACTTATAACGTAGCGGGTAAGGTGATAATCGAGGGCATTGTTTTGAACAAGCCGGGCAATATGGTTGACCCAACGGCTGATTACCAGTCTGAGCCGGTTGATCTGGGCGGGCAGTGGCAGATTTTTGTACAGGGCGAAGACGACGACCATGCGGGAACAGCCGTTTACATTGGGCAAAATTATGAGCTGCTCCCGTGGATTAATCCGCCCGGAAGCTACGAGGACGCCGACTGGATTTCTGAAATGGAAAGACTCAATGCCGTCCAGTTCGGTCCGGGAGACCGTGTGCGGGTTACCGGTTATTATCTTTTCTACAAGGGTAAGACAAACGTCAACGAACAGCACCATTTCCAGCCGGAGTACGATTTCACGGTTGAGTTGCTCGAGCGCGGTGTCGGTTTGCCGAGGCCGGAGGTTGTCACCCTCGATGAACTTAAAGACGAAAGCGACGAATTTGTTTTTGACCCGAACCGTGAATACGGCTGTGAGTTTTACCAGGGGCGCCTGGTGCAACTCAATGACGTTAACTTCTCGGATGCGAACGGCTGGGAGCCGAACGGCGAAGTGACCGTAACGGATGGGGTAAAAACATTTCCGGTAAAGCTGGGATTTGGTACAGGGATCTACGCAGGCTCGAACAATTTAAGTGAACCGTTTGATGTAATTGGAATAATGGACCAGGAGCCGGAGGGCTATCCCCCGGATTGCACGGTGGGGTATCGAATCTGGGTGATGGACTATGACGGAAACGGTGCGGTTCTTGCCTCGCGCGAGCATCGCAGGGCGGGCAGGCCGGGCGATACGAATCTCGACGAGAAGGTCGATTTATATGATTTTGCTGAGCTTGCGCAGGATTGGCTGAAGTGAGAAGGACAATGGGATTGTTGATTTGGGATTGTGTTGAGGTGGATTCGGTGTTCCCTTGGGGATAAATTTTGCGGGAAGGACAAAGTTGGCGGCGACGACAAAGATGCCGGGGATTGTGAAAGAGATGAAACAGGCGTTTACTCTGATTGAGTTATTGGTGGTCATTGCCATCATCGCGCTGCTGATGGGGATTTTGCTGCCTGTGATGAGCCGGACCCGCATCCAGGCGAAGGTTGTTGCGGTCAACTCGGACCTGAATCAAATAGGCCTGGCGCTTGAGATGTATATGATGGACAACGACGGCAATGTGCCCCCGACACGGGTCAACTGCATGATGAAAGAGAATTTCTATCAGCTTCCCGAAGAGCTTGCCAAGGGCAAGTACTTGCCTGAACCTGCCGAGGATGAAGAGTGGCGGGGGGCCGGTATGGAAGACAGGTTCAACAAGGATTTTTCGTACAAGTACACTGCGGCCGGATCACTGATCATCAACCTGTATTCGACCACCGAGAATCGAATATGGGTTCCGGATGGATTTCCGCAGAGAGACAGCATAGAAAAAGGCAAGTACCATCAGGGGATTCATAAGTCACCAGTGACGTGGGTTGTTTACAGTATTGGGCCTGAGTTCGCCGAATACGAGATGAAAAAAATGCACTATCCTGTGCCTATGAAGACATGGTATGCCCCTGATGAACGTAAAGGAGTAATCGTTCGGATGCGTCTGAAGAAAGGAGAGCACATAGGCTCTTTTCGACCCACTGAGCCGATGATTGATGCCGATGCAAGGGCCGGTTTATAGCCATATTCGCATAGTTTTACTGCTGATAGCGACGCTTGTCGCACCAGGATGCAAGAAGCGTCCCTCTGCGCAAGCCGCAATGGGCGTCGCCGTTACAAACACTTACCTTCAATGTGCCGTCGCGGATGTCACGGGCGATGCAAGTGATGTGCTTTGTCTTGCGCCGCCGGGAATGTGCCCCGGGCACTTTGACCTGTCGCCTGGGCAGGTCCAACAGTTGACCGAATGCCGACTGCTGATGCGAGCTGACTTTCAGCATCGCATCGAGGATTCGCTGATACGGATGAAAGAAAAAGGTCTGAAAGTTGTCAGTATTCATATAGCGGACGGAATGTGCATTCCTGCAAACTATTTACAGAGCTGCCGTGAAGTTCACAGGGCACTTCAGGAGCGTTACGGCAGCAGTGGCGATGACGTGTATAAAGAGCGTTTTTTGTCGCTGCAAAAGCGGCTCGGCAAGCTCTCCGGGCACATAAAAAGTTCGGTGGACGATGCAGGTTTGCGCGCTACCAGGGTAGTCTGTTCAGGGCATCAGGCCGAGTTCGCACGCTGGCTCGGTCTCGATGTGGTTGCTGCGTTTGTTGGAAGTGATGTCGAGACCGCTGCGAATCTGCAGGATGTGCTGGAGAAGGCACGCGAGAAGAACGTTGGATTTGTCATCGCCAACCGGCAGGAGGGCAGTGCACTGGCCGAAGCTCTGGCCGAACGGCTGAATGCGCGCGTTGTCGTGTTCAGTAATTTTCCCGATGTTCAACCGGGCCGCAACAATTTTGATACGCTCGTTATGGAAAACTTAAATGCTCTTCTGGAGGCGGGCCGGCGATGACGGAAGCAATTCTGCACTTGAGCGGCGTCAAGGTCAAGCGCGGCGGGCGGTTTGTCCTTGATATTGACCACCTTGAGATTCCGGCGGGGACATTTGTCGGTATCGTCGGGACAAACGGAGCCGGCAAGACAACGCTGCTGAAAGTCTGTTGCGGTCTGATTCGCCCGACAACAGGAACTGTTATGCTCGCAGATGCACATCTGCATACAATCAGCTCCTGGCAGAGGACGCATCTTCGTCGGGATATCGGGTACGTACCTCAACAGGCGGAATACAACGCCGAACTGCCGTTTACCGTTCGCGAAGTTGTTGCGATGGGACGTGTAAGTACCCGGGGGATGCTCCGGCGGCTGAGCCGTGACGGCTATAAGCTTGTCGATGAGTGGATTGAGAGGATTGGTCTGGGTGGTCAAGCTATGCAAACCTTTGCATCCCTTTCCGGCGGCGAACAGCAGAAGGTGCTCATTGCACGGGCAATGGTACAGCAGCCCTCCATACTGATGCTCGATGAGCCCGGCTCGAATCTGGATTTCAACTGGAAATATGAATTGTCGCGAATCGTCGATAAGCTTTTTCAACAGACGCGAAGGACCGTTCTTATGGTTTCGCACGAGACGAATTTGCTGCCGCCTTCGTGTCAGCGCGTGGTCCTGCTGCATCGCGGCAGGGTCCTGGCGGACGGGGACACCGATGAGGTGTTGAGCTCCGGGGAGATGGCTCAGGCCTACGAATGTAAGGTGCGAATGGTTGAGATAGCAGGGCGGCGATACACGGCTGTCGAAGAGGGACAGTGACTTATGGACCCGTTTTTTTTTCTGGTTATAGTCGCAGGCGCCATTGCAGGGGCGAGTACCGGTCTGCTGGGCGTCTATATGGTGGGGATGCGGATGCCACTGATTGGACCGTGTATCTCGCACGCTGCGATGGCCGGGGCGGTATTCGGCAGCCTGGTGGGGCTGAATCCAATGATTAGTGCGGTTATTGCCTCTGTCGTGACCGCGGCGTGCCTGACGCCAATTAAGCCCGGCCGGCTCCGGCTCGACACGAATGTCGGGCTGGCTATTCTTTTTTTCTTGCTGCTCGGCCTGACGTTTCTCGGAATGGGGCTGATGCCCGGGAGTCGTTCCGAAGTGCTCGGCTTGCTCTGGGGCAGTATTCTCTTTGTTCGGACCGAGACCGTCTTCATTATTGCCGGGCTGTCACTTGTTCTGCTTGGTTTTGTTACTGCCTTCAACAAGGAGTTGAAGGCGATTCTGTTCAGCCGGTCGTTGGCGGCTGTGACGGGTATACATGAAAGTTTCTTGTATTGTATTTTTTTAGGACTGGCCGGTGCGATACTCGCTGTCAATCTGAAATTGGTAGGGGGGCTGATGATTTTCAGCTTAATTACCAATCCGGCAGCAGCCGCTTACCAGATATGTACGGGCTATCGTGCCGTAGTAGCGTTTTCGGTACTTTTTGGTGTTCTCAGCGCCGTTGGCGGCTTTGTTGTTTCGTTCTACCTGAACTTGCCAACCGGAGCGTGCATTGTTATCGTCAGCACGCTGATTTTCGCCTTTGCCGCTGCGTACCGTGGTTTTTCAAGCTATCGGAGATGACGGGAATGGGACAGAATGTTGAAGTTATAGAACTAAGGGACAACGAAGAATACCAGGAACTGCTCAGCGGCAGGCCGCAAACGTGCGGTATGCGTTCCGGGCGGGTCTATCTTCAACCCGGCCAGGAATGTGGGCAGCACAGCACAGAGGCACATGAAGAAATGCTGACATTTCTTGCCGGGCGGGGCAGGGCCTTGATTGGTGAAAAGCAGCGGTCGTATGATGTCGGCAAGGATAATATCGTATATATACCGCCTGAGACGATTCATAATATAGAGAATACGGGCACTGAGCCGCTCGTTTATATTTATTGCGTGGCGCCGGTGACCTCTGACGCTCAGCGGGACGTTCATGAACATTGAGGCCTATTGCGATTTTGACAGGATGCAGCGCAATTTGGCTAAAACTGCTACCAGAAGGAGCAGGCAACCCAAACCAAATGCCACGGCAGGTCCGACTGAGAAGTCAAATCGATATGAGAAGAGCAATCCCAGGAGTGAGCCCGCGACCGCCAAGCCCCATGCAAAGAGCAGTTGGACGGTTTGGCCTGAGAACAAAAGCACCGCTGAGGTCGCAGGGATGATCAAGAAAGCGAAGACAACCACCACTCCTGCCACGCGCACCGCCAGCGTGATGACGGCCCCAAGCAGGAGGTAGAAAAGAAAATCCCACCAGACTACGAACACGCCGTTTTCAATCGCCTGTTGATAGCTGAAAGACACTTTATGAAACTGCCTGTGAAACAGGCCAAGACAGCATCCCATAGTGACTGCCAGCACGAGAGCCCACAGCACGTGTCCCCATGTAACCCAGAGCAGATTTCCCGCGAGTATCTCCTGTGCGTGAGCATGCCCGGGCGCGACCCCGACAAGAAAGAGAGCTGCTGCCGTGGTAACGGCGAATGAAATTCCGATGACCGCCTCTATTGACATTTGTGTTATGCGTCTGCGCACCAATGCGTAGAAGAGCGCCATAACCGCCACGCACCCAAAGGAGAAAATGTACGCAAGCACAGATTCCTCCTCGGCGTCAAACGCCAGATGAGCCACTATGGTCCCAACCGCCGCGACCTGAGCCAGTGCAATATCAATGAAAATAATCTCCCGTCTGAGCACTTGAAATCCAAAGTAGCCGAGAATTATCCCAAATACAACACAAGCCAAAAACGGTAAGCCCATGATTTCAATCATTTCAGATACCCTTCGAACAACTGTTTTTACTTGAACAGTGTACTTTTGATGACGATGGCGGCCACGAAGAACAGACCCAGGAACAGCACAAGGGTCGGGCCGTATGGAAAGTTGAAGTGGTACGAAGTCCCCAGCCCGAGCAGACACGCGGCAAGGCCGCTGGTCCACCCGATTATGACACCGGCGCCCCATCGCTTTGTGAACAGCACTGCAATCGCGGCTGGAATCATCAAAAAAGCGTAAGCAAGCAAGACCCCTGCTATCGGGACAATCAAGACGGTGATGATACCCTGCGAGGCGAAGAACAAAAAGTCCCAGAGCTTTTCGCTTCTCAAGGTTCCCGGTTTTTCAGCCAGAGCGATGAATTGACGGCGATAGGCGTAGTGAAATACCAGAAGAAGCACGTAGATTACTGCGGTGACGGTCA
>CAZPDW010000107.1:0-7216 GCA_964585535.1 uncultured Pirellulales bacterium | reverse complement strand
TTAGAATGGTTTTACGCATAAATTCCACATCCGGACTTCGCCCGGTGAAGAGTTTGAATTGGGCGGCGGCCTGGTTGATGAACATATCCAACCCCGATATGGTCCTTGCGCCGGCTGCTTTGGCCTGCTTGAGAAGCAGCGTCTCAGCAGGGTTATAAACGGTATCGAAGACGGTCATATCTTTGCTCAGCAGCTCCGGCGGGACAGGTGTCGTATCGATATTCGGGTACATACCGATACTCGTACAGTTTATGAGCAGTTTTGCGTCGAGGCCGGACAGGTCGTTCAGGCCGGCATAGTCACAGGCGAACTCTGCGGCGAGTTTCTCCGCCTTTGCGACGGTTCGGTTGTAGATTTTAATTCTGGCGCCGATGTCACTTAGTCCTGCGGCGATTGCGCGTGCCACCCCCCCTGCCCCGACGACGGCAACGGGCAGTTCCTTGAGGCCGCTTTGCCGGATGCCGAGTGCCGAGCTAATTGCATCGAGGGCGCCGGCATAGTCGGTGTTGTAGGCGGTGATTCGCCGCTCGTCGCTCGTCGCTCGCGGCTCGAATACAACTGTGTTGACTGCGCCTATTTTTTCCGCCAACGGCTCGACGAAACCGCCCTTTTGTTTGACGTAGCTTAGTGCGTTTTGTTTGTGCGGTATGGTAACGGAAAAACCGAGCAAACCCAGCCAGTCACGTGTGAGGCAGTTGTCCATAAACTCATAGAAATCATCCCGGCCTCCCTGCACCAGCAGCGGCAGGTAGAGCTTATTTAGTTTTGCATCGGCAAAGCAGGCGTTGTGGATAGCCGGGCTGAGCGAATGTGCGACGGGCGAGCCGATGACGCCGTAGAGCTCGGTGTCACGGTTTATTGCATCCCACCGGTAAACATCCTTCAACTCCTTGATTGTAAGCTGGCCCGGCGCGGTGGCGGTGGCGGCATCGACGCTCGCAAAGGTAAGAAAGCCGCCGAGTTTTTTTGCGATGATTCGGCTTATAACGCCGGCAGCGCCCATACAGAAGACAATTAAATCGCCCCTGCTGTTATGCAGCACGTCAAACGCCTCGAAGCAGTCGTTTATGTGGTTTGCGGTATAGACGAGCTTGATGATGTCTGCCCGCTGGAGACGGATTTCGTTCAGGACGGACTCGATGCCTCGCTCGAACGGCCCTTCGAAGCTGTGTGCCGAGAGGATAAGGCGTGTACCGGGATTGTCGGCGACGGCGGTATCGAGCTTGGCGTTTGCCTGGGTGTTGAGGTAAGTGTCCCATTCACAGTCGATGAAATCGGCGCCGCCTGCGACGGCCGATTCGAGTACGTCGCTGCGTAACTCGAGCGGCCAATCGTTTGCGCCGCCCTGTGTGCCGTCCCGGCAGGTAACGATGACCGGAATACCGGCAGCGGCGGATTTGGTCTCAGCTATGAGCTGGGCGACTATGGTGCTGTTGAGGTCGTCGAGATAATCGCTGCGCAGCTCAAGCATTTCGGCGCCTCCCGCGAGAGCGGCCTTTACCTGACCGGCGGCAAGCCGAAGATTCTTAGCCGCAATAGGTACAGCCAAATAGGTCATATCTTAATCGTATCTCGTGACTCGTAAACCGTTGTTAAGACCGGCTTTCGCAATTCGAGAATATCTTAGAACATCACCGACAACATTGCAACAGTGCAGGAGAGAATGTATCGGTGGCGGCAGGTTAAAAACAGCAGGAAAATGAGTGGTAGTATATTTTTTTGCTTGCTTTTGCCGGAGGGTGGGTTAAATTTTACAGGAGAACCTGGTATTGAACTGGAGATTTGACAATGATAGGCAAAAAAATTCGGCTTGAACGGATAATCGACCGCAACAGCGGCAGGACCGTGATTATCCCGATGGACCACGGTGTGACGGTTGGACCGATTGCGGGCCTGGAGGATATGCGCCAAACCATCGGTAAGGTCGTTCGCGGCGGGGCAAACGCAATTCTTATGCACAAGGGCATCGTGCGCGCCGGGCACCGAGGCGCGGGCAGGGACGTCGGGCTGATTATTCATCTTTCGGCGAGCACCTCGCTGAGTCCCGACCCGAATGCCAAGGAGTTAGTCTGCACCGTCGAGGAGGCAATAAAATTGGGGGCCGATGCGGTGAGCGTGCACATTAACCTTGGCGCTGAGACCGACAAAGAGATGCTCTGGCAGTTAGGGGCCGTCAGCGAGAGCTGTCTCGAATGGCAGATGCCGCTCGTGGCAATGATGTACGCCAGGGGCCCGAAAATCAAAAACGAATACGATGTCGCCAACGTCAAGCATGCCGCGCGGGTCGGAGCCGAATTAGGGGCAGATATCGTTAAGTGTGTCTATACCGGCAGTGTGGATAGTTTTCGCGAAGTGGTTCAAGGATGTCCGGTTCCGGTGGTGATAGCCGGCGGGCCTAAAATGGACAGCGACAAGGATATATTCGAAATGGTTGAAGGGGCACTCAAAGCCGGTGCTGCGGGACTATCCGTCGGGCGAAACGCCTTCCAGCACGAAAACCCGGAAAAAATCATACATGCCCTCTGCAAAATGGTCCACGAAGGCGCCGGCGTCGAGGAAGCAATTGAACTGCTCGAGACATGAAGCAGCGGAAAAACAAAATCGCCGGAATTTCCCCGCCCAGGCTGCGAAAAGACCCAATTCGTGCTGCGGCGGATTACGGCATTGATATCCCTATGCTGCTTGCCAATATGGCCAGAACCCCCGCCGAGCGTATCAGGAGACATCAGATTGCACTCGAAACATTTAGGGCGTTTCGCAAGGCAAAACGTGTATGAAAGACGGCTTTCTCAAACTCATTGAACGGTTGACTAGAGGGGGTGTCAAGTTTGTCCTCGTTGGCGGCTTCGCCGGAGTCGTGCATGGATGCACTTACGTCACACAGGACATCGATATTTGCTGTGATTTTTCGGCCGCCAATTTGTTGACGCTCCAGGGAGCATTGAAAGACCTGCACCCGGTCCACCGGATGACGCCGCAGCGGCCGAAACTGAAGCTGACGCCTGAAAATTGTTCCCGGTTTAAGAACCTTTATCTTGATACGGACATCGGTCAGGTGAACTGTCTCGGCTCCATCCAGGAACTTGGTAATTACGAAGACATCGAACCCCTCAGTGAAATCAGGGACTTAGGCAGCGGTCTGCGAATACGCGTTCTTACTATTGATTCACTTATCAAGGCAAGGAGGGCTATGAACCGCCCGCGCGACAGAGAGGCCGTGTTGCAGCTTGAGGCCATAAGAAAAATGCAAAAGAAACGCAGGAAAATTTAGGCCGTATTTTATAAAATGGTCCACAAAGCCGCCAGCGTCGAAGAAGCCGCCGCTGCCTTGAAGGACTGAAACCGCAAACAAAAAGGAATAAGAATGAAGAAACTTTGGGTAAATGCTGTCCCCTACAACAAGAATGTCGTGATAGCTGCGCTCGAGAGCGGGGCCGAGGCGGTGGTCCTGCCCGATGGAAAGAGCGAGACGGTACGCCGGTTCGGCAAAATCAAGACCGTCGAAAAAACCGGCGACGTCAGGCCGGGCGTCGATGTGGAGTTTATAGATATCGCAGGAAAAGGCGACGAGAACAAAGCCGCCGCAGTACCTACCGACAGAATCGTCGTCCTGCGAATGCTCGACTGGACGGTTATTCCCATCGAGAACCTCCTGGCAAAACGCGGCAAAAATATAATGGTGCAGGTCGAGACAAGCGAGCAGGCCCGCCTGATGACCGAAATCCTCGAAAAGGGTGTTGACGGGGTGGTTCTCAACACTAAGGATATAAACGAAATCAAAAAAACCGCCGAGATTGTTCAGGGAATAGCCGAGAAGATTACCCTGGTAACGGCGACGATAACAGGTACGAAGCAACTGGGGATGGGCGACAGATGCTGTCTTGATACCTGCACGCAGATGGGCCTGGGCGAGGGGATGCTCGTCGGCAATACGGCGGGTGGATTTTTTCTGGTTCATTCGGAATCTATCGAAAACCCTTACGTGGCGTCCCGGCCTTTCAGGGTCAATGCCGGCGCGGTGCACGCATATACGCTTGCGGCGGGCGGCAGAACGAAATACCTTGCGGATTTGAAGGCGGGCGACGAGGTCTTGGTCGTCAACTATCAGGGCAAAAGTCAAATCGCCTATCTCGGCAGAAACAAAATCGAGAAACGCCCGATGCTCCTTATCGAAGCACAGGCCGAAGGTACGCCCGTAAGTCTTGTAATGCAAAATGCCGAGACGATTCGCCTGGTCCACCCCGACGGCAAGGCAATCGCCGTTACGAAACTAAAACCTGCAGACAAAGTTCTTGCGCATATCGAAAAGGCCGGCAGACATTTCGGAATGCAGGTCGATGAGACATTGACAGAGAAGTAAGCTATGGTATCGGCTGTAGATTTGATAAGTATGGCTTTTGTGGTGATACTGGGGACGGGTACAGCTCTCGACGGACAGGCAAACAGAATAAATAAGATGAGCAATACGGACAAAAAGACGGGGGCAAGCTTTGTGGACTGTTACGGCTATACAAACTGCGTAAAACTTGAGAACGGCAGCACCCGGGTGATTTTAGAGCCGAGCTGCGGCGGACGGGTGCTGGAGTACTCGCTCAACGGTAAAAACAGTCTTTACGTGGACCCGGCACAGAACGGCTGGGTATATCGGGCCGGCAAAAAGGGGATAGACCCGTCAGGGGCAAGGATGGATTTCGGGCCTGAAAAAACGGTGCCGGCGCATCCTGATTTGTGGCTCGGAAAGTGGCAGGCACAGATAACGTCCGAACACTCGGCCAAAATGACAAGCCTTGAAGATAAAAATGCGGGCGTTCAGCTTGTCCGCGAGTTCACACTCGACGAATCGTCATCGAAACTGACCGTGACACAGCGCATCAGGAACATCTCGAAAAAGACAAAACACTACTGTCACTGGGGCAGGACGCTGGCTCTGGGCGGCGGGATTTGCATTATTCCGCTTACCCCAAACAGCAGGTTTCCAAACAAGTACATAATGTACGAGAACGGCTCGACAATCAACTATGCACCCGTTGACTCGAATATTATAGTGACGGACAAATACATAGAGGTAGTGGGGACACCCGCGTATCCGAAATTAGGATTGGATTCCTATACCGAGTGGTTTTGCTATCTTACGCCGAACGACTTGATGTTTGTCAAGCGGTTTGCGACATATCCCGACCGGGTCTATAACGAGATAGCGGGTTTGACGATATCAATCTGGTACTACAAGAACGTTATGTGCGAGCTTGAGCCGATAGGCCCCCGTGACGATATCGAGCCGGGACAATCCGTATCATTCACCGAGCAATGGTGGCTCATCCCATACGAGTTTCCGAAAAAACCGGCTGATATCGATCCGGAGCAGGTGGCACAGGCGGTGCAAAAATACACGCATTGATTTACGCCCGGAAATCAAGGGGCTGCTTTGAAGCTGAAAATCTCGACACAGATTTTTATCGCAATCATTCTTGGCATCATCGCCGGTCTCATCCTGGGCCAAAACGCTGCACATCTGAAGATTGTGGGGGATATGTTCATTCGGCTGCTGCGCATGATCATCATCCCTCTGATTTTTGCGTCGATGGTGTCGGGCATTGTAAGCATCGGGAATGTGCGCAACCTCGGACGGATAGGGCTGCGGACATTTGTTTATTACCTTGCGACAACACTGCTGGCAGTTGCTGTCGGACTTATTCTGGTGAACCTGTTAAAGCCGGGGGTGGGAGTAGCGCTTGCCGTCGAGGCCGGGGTGGAGCACGCCGGGCGCGAAGTACCTTCGGTAGTTTCGATCCTGACAGAAATCGTACCGGAGAATCTGTTTGCGGCCATGGCGGAAGACAAAGTTCTGCCTGTAATATTCTTTTCACTGATGCTTGGCGCAGCCATCAGCACTGTCGGAGAACGAGCACGGCCTCTGATTGCTCTGTTTGAGGCGTTCAACGGCGTGATAATGAAGATTACCGACTGGATAATGCGGCTGGCGCCCTTAGGGGTATTTGCCCTGATGGCGGTCATGATAGGCCAGATGGGATTGGCGGTTATAAAGCCACTGGCGGTGTATATGGCGGCGGTTCTTGTGGGGCTGGGAATCCACGCGTGCCTGACACTACCACTGCTGTTAATTGTGTTTGCGAAATACTCGCCGGTGAAATTTATCAGAGATGTGTTTAGTGCGGTTGCGACGGCGTTCAGCACGGCCAGCAGCGCCGCGACACTGCCGATAACGAAGGATTGTCTTGAGACAAATACCGGTGTATCGAACAAGGTGAGCAGCTTCGTGCTGCCGCTGGGTGCGACGATGAATATGGATGGAACGGCTCTGTACGAAGCCGTCGCAGCGATGTTTATCGCTCAGGCGTACGGAATTGATATGACTTTGGGCCAGCAGTTGGTCGTTATGTTGACGGCCACCCTTGCCTCGATAGGGGCAGCAGCAATCCCAGGCGCTGCCTTGATAACAATGGTTATTGTTCTTCGGGCCGTCAATCTGCCGCTGGAAGGGATTGGTATGATTCTCGCGGTGGACAGGATTCTCGATATGTTCAGAACGGCCGTGAACGTCTGGGGAGACTCCTGCGGAGCGGCGATTGTGGCTCGCATGGAGGGTGAGCACCTCGGCAGTGTCGAAGGTCGTTAGCTCAATTGCATAGCCGCTCCTTTACATACCTGGTGTCGGCGCTGCTGCCTGCCAGTTGTTGGGGTCGTTGGCGTAGAGGTTCACATCGTCTCGGATAAGCGAGCTTTCTAAGCCGTCGGCTTCGGTGGGCCAGGGGTCGATGTCGCCCGGCTCGTCGCCGGGATGCGAGCCGTCGCTGTAGTTGACCCGCTCGACCCTGATATACTGCCGGACGCCGAACTCATCGAGTCCGCCCGGCTTCGAGAGCTCGAGTTTCTCGCCGTCGTTTGCCAGCCAGCCGGTATAAGGACCACAGACTGTGCCTGCAGGTGCGCCGTAACGCCAGGTGAAGGCGGCGATGTTCTTGATTACCAATATATGCTCGCCCGGTCCTATTGTGACCTCATTAGGCGCTGCGGGTAAGTTGTAGTCGATGCCGTCGGTGAACCGCCACGGCTCGTTCTCCGTGTAGTCGTAGAGTGTCACATTAGAGTCGCTGTTGTTATAAAGCTCGATGTACTCGTACTGGTCGTTGTCGTAATACCAGCCGCCCGTCGGCCAGTCGGGATGGTACATAATCTCGGTTATGACAACAGGCCC
>CAZPDW010000106.1:0-7347 GCA_964585535.1 uncultured Pirellulales bacterium | reverse complement strand
GTGGCGCTATGAATCGGTCCTGAACGGTATGAGCGACAAAAAGAGCCGGCTCTCACAGACCGTCGAGGCAAAGAGACAGCAGTTGCGGAAACTGGAAAATGATGCGCTGCCTTTTCAAAACAGTTTGTTTTCCCCGGACACGGCAAAGGAGTTTCTCAGTGACATTCAGGCAACGTCCGCCCGGTGCGGCTGCACGCTCCGGACGGTCAAGCTGATTGAACATACGGGCAGCGAAAAATCCAGCAAAGATAAAAATCAATCAGGCATAGAGGTCAGAAAAACAAAATTAACTATTGCCGGTGATTACGGGAATATTACGGAACTGATTCACAGACTACAGTCAAGGCCCGAGAAGGTATGGATAGATTCGCTTCAGATGAAAAGTGCCGGCAGGGGTTCCGCTCTGCTGAGTTGCGATATGACTGTCACGGTGTACATAGCTGCCGAAAAGGAGATGGCGGACGATGAATAAGCCAAAATACGCGAGGTTGTTCTTTAGCTTAACTGTTGCGATTGTTTCTCTAAGCACCGTTTGTTTGTTGTCGGCGCCGGTGTGGGCGCAGCCCGAAGATATTAACAATGTCGGTGCCGGGCGAGACAATCCTTTCTCTGAAATTCCGCGGGTCAGCAAACCGCTATCCGGCGCCGCCTCAACACCGCCGGCCGGAGCTGTCGAGCCCGAAAGTACCAGGCCGAGATTGTATATCGCAACTGTAGTCCTGAAGTTTCTAAAAGCCAAAAATCTGAAAACCGCCCTGGACAAAATGTCCTCCGAGTACGGCAGTATCGCCGTTGACGACAACACAAACTCGCTCATTATCTGCGATACGGAGCGAAATCTCGAAACTATGCTCACCGAAGTCAAAAAGGCCGACAAAACTCCCCGGCAGATTATGATAGAGGTTGTGATAATCGATGTGCAGTTGAAAAACGATACCGAAATCGGAGTTGACTGGGATATTCTTTCCGACAAAACATATACCGCAGCATACCGGCAGGGGATGGTCTGGCCCGATCGGCTCAACTCGACAAAGGCCACCGCCGACACGATTGGCAATGCGACCGCATATATGACCACGGGACTTGGCGGCGAATTCTCCCTAGTCAGCGGCTCGATTCGAAATGTCGTAAATCTGCTTCAGCAGAAAAGAAATATCGAAATCCTTGCCAGCCCCCGCGTCCTCGTCGTCAGCGGCCGGCAGGCGGAAATTAAAACCGTCGAAGAAATACCATATCAGGAAAAAACCGATACGTCGGCAGGCGGGCTCCTGACCTCGACGGAGTTCAAGGAAGTCGGCGTCTCACTGCAGGTCAAGGCCACGATAACCGAAGACGAAAAAATACTTATGGAAATAAAACCCACCCAAAGCGTCGATACCGGCGTGTCGATTGCCGATGTCCCTGTAATCGATACCAGACAGGCCAATACCACCCTGCTTATGGAAGACAGACAGGTCGTTGTGATGGGCGGGCTGAGAAGAGAAGAAACAAAGAATACAAGGTACCAGATTCCCATACTCGGGGACCTGCCGTTGATTGGATTTATCTTCGCAAATGACAGCAAGGTAACGGAAAATTCGGAACTGCTTGTATTGATATCTCCGCATATTCACAGGGGTGAGCGGCCGGGTGAAGATGTGATGGCTAAGTACAGGCAGATAAAGGAGGGCTCGTTACTGACTTTGCAGCCCGCCCGGAAGCAGGACAAGGACAGGTAAGCCGGATGAGAGATGATTAAAGATGATTTTGTTAATGAACGTCCACACTCGGGTCGATAAAAACTCTTGAAGTCGTTCTGTATGAAGGTTCGAGCAATTTGCAGAACTCACAGACAGTATCTTAAGGAGAAGTGAAAATGTTTGGATTGTTTGGCTCAAAGAAGAAAAACGCCAAAGCCAGGATACTTATCGTTGACGATGAACCCGATTATGTGGAGACGATAAAGCACCACCTCGAATGGAGCAGCTACGAAACCATTACCGCCGGCAACGGCAGGGAGGGCTTGGAAAAAGCGGAAAAAGAAAAACCCGACCTCATTCTGCTGGATACCAGTATGCCCGTTATGAACGGCCACGAAATGCTCGAGCAGCTCGCCAAAAAACCTGAGCTGAAGGGCATCGCCGTGATTATGGTCACCGCGGCCTGCGAAATGGACGACATCGCAACCGCCTCTTCTTACGGCATCGTGGACTACATTTCCAAGCCGTTCGATTTTACCGAGCTGAAAGAAAAAATAGCAGGCGCCCTCGAAAAGAAAGCCCTGAGCGGCGTTTGATGGTGATTCGTATCAGTCACAGGACCGGGTTGGGCAAGATGTCGGCTGATGCCTGCAAATTCTATCTTGACTGCTAAGCGGGGCCGAGGCGGGTCTTTCATTCCAGACGGCGACCGGCACTTTCCGGCTCGCGAACATTGGACGTAACCGGCAGCAGAAAATGAATCGTTGTGCCCGAGCCAAGCTCTGATTCAGCCCAGATTCGCCCGCCGTGCTGTTCGACAATCTCCTTTGATATTGCAAGGCCCAGGCCGGTCCCCCCCGTCTTTCTGTTGCCGCCTGTGGCAAGCTGTTCAAATTTCTGGAATAGTCGCACAAGGTCCTGCTGTTTAATGCCGCAGCCCGTATCACTGACGGATACCTTGACGGCCTTTTCTATCTTGCGAGTCGTGATTGTTATGTTTCCCCGCTCGGTAAACTTCACGGCATTGCCCACTAAGTTGGTAAGAACCTGCACTACCTTGTCGCTGTCACATCTGATTTTTGCAATGCCGTCGTCCAGCTCGAGCCGAAGCTCGATGCCTTTTTTCTTTATCGACGGCGCCATCGTCCCGTAGATTCCCTCGACGATGTCATTTATGTTGTTTTCCTGAATGTTGAATTTCGCCTTTCCCGCGCCGAGCTTCTGAAAGTCGAGGACGTCGTTAATCAGCCGGGCCAGCCGGTCTATGTTTCTCTGCGCTATCTCGAGTATCTCCGTCTGTTTTTTTCTGACTCTTCCCGCCGCTCCGTCTAAGATGATTGCGATGTCCTCCTTGATTATCGTCAACGGCGTCCGAAGCTCGTGTGAAACCGTGGATATGAACTGGGATTTCAGCTCCATCGCCTCCTTTACCTTCCTGTCCGCCTCCTTCCGCTCCGTTATATCTCTGATTACCCCGATCGAACCGGTTATCCTGCCCTCGGAGTCCTTCAGCACGCTCAGTGAAACATCAACATCGATTACCCGCCCGTCCTTCCTGACCATCCTCGTTTCCAGATGATGCTGCATCCCCTTTTGCCTGACGTCGTGCGTCCTTATTCCCTCCCACTCACCTTCCGGGTAAAGGGAGCTGACCGGCCTGAGATACAAATCTTCCTTGTCCATACCGAGAATATCTTCCGTGAACTTGTTCCAGGAAATCAGCCGTTCCCGCTCGTCCGCCATCGTTATTGCAACAGCCGAATTTTCAAAAATCGTCCGGTATCTTTCTTCCGCTATCTGTAAATCCCGCTCGGCCTTTATTCGCTCGGTAATGTCCTCGTATGTGCCGAGTATCCCGACCACTTCACCTTTGCTGTTATGTAAAGGGACCTTGTTTGTATCTATCCACGCCTGCTTGCCGTCCGCCTGAAGCTCCGGTTCGATGATGTGATACTCCGGCGTGTCCGTCTCCACAACCCGCCGGTCAACCTGCCGAAAGAAATCCGCCTCCTCTTTTCGCCAGGCCAGGTCGTAGTCGGTCTTGCCGACAACATCTTCCGGCGTACCAACCCCTGCATCCCGGGCGAAATTGGGATTGCAACCGAGATAGACAAAATCCCGGTCCTTCCAGAAGACCGCCTGCGGTATGCTGTTCATTACCAACCGGAGCATCTGCTGCGACTCGCGAAGCTTTTCGTTGACCTTCCTGCGCTCGATGGCGTAAAGAATCGTTCTGACAAGCGAGTTTTCCAGGGACAGCCCCTTGACCAGGTAGTCGGCGGCCCCGCTTTTTATCGCAGCAAGGCCCATCTCCTCGTCTTCGAGGCCGGTCAAAACCACTATGGGAACATTGGCATTGACTTCCATGACCTTCTGAACCGTTTCAATGCCGTTGCTGTCCGGCAGGCCGAGGTCCAGCAGGATAATGTCGTACTCGTTGCCGCCGAGCCGGTCAACGGCATCTGCCAGTGTCCCCGCCGACTGGATGTCGAATGTAATTGGACGCGAACATTTGGACAGCACGCGCCTGGCTAATTTGACATCAACCTCGTCATCATCCACCTGCAGAATTCTTATCTGCTCGCTCATAAATCCAATTATCGACACATTTACAGGGTGATTTCAGCAGAAATGTTTCTTATAGGACGGTTTGTACACTTTTAGATATCGCCCTGAAAGAACATCAACCGACCGGGGTTTCACGCTGGGACTCGATTCAGCGTGCGCCGCGGCGATTTTGCATCAGCCGGACGAATGTCTCGAACAAATAGTTGGAGTCGTGAGGCCCGGGCGATGCCTCGGGGTGGTACTGGACCGAAAATGCTTCAGCTTTTTTGCAGACAAGACCCTCAAGCGTATTGTCATTCAGGTTCAGATGTGTCGGCTCGACGTTTTTGCCCCTCAGCGAGTCAATATCGACACAGAAACCGTGATTCTGCGCCGTTATCTCAACTGCGCCGGTTCTGAGGTTTTTGACGGGGTGATTGGCTCCCCTGTGACCGAACTTCAGCTTATAGGTCCTGCCGCCGAGTGCAAGAGCAAGGATTTGATGGCCTAAGCATATACCGAAGACGGGCACCCTGCCGAGAAGCTCTCGAGTTGTGCTGATTGCGTATGTTACCGCCGCCGGGTCGCCCGGGCCGTTGCTCAGGAAAACACCATCCGGATTTCGTTTAATTACCTCCCTCGCCAATGTGGCCGCCGGCACGACGGCAACTTCACAGCCGAGCGAGTAAAGCAGCCGAAGAATGTTGTGCTTGATACCGAAGTCGAACGCAACGACCCTGTACTTCAGCTTGCCTTTTGTCCGCCTCGGATTCAGGACATCCACCGTCCCTTTGTTCCAGGAATAGATTTTCTTCGTCGCAACGTCCCTGACAATATCACGCCCCACGAGTCCCGGGTACCCTTCGAGTTTCTTCTTCAACTCCGAAAGGCGGGCTCCGTCGGAGGAAATGATGCCTCTCATTGCGCCCTGTGTGCGGATGTGCCTGACGAGCTGTCTGGTGTCGATACCTTCGATTCCGACAACCTTGTTCTTTTTCAAATAGTCGCTCAGGGAAGATTTGCTTCTCCAGCTGCTCTGGTACGGGCAGTTCTCCTTCACGATGAAACCGGCTGCAAAAATTTTTCGGGATTCGGTATCGGTTGGGTTCGTTCCGTAGTTGCCTATCAGAGGATACGTCATAGTGATAATCTGCTCGTTGTACGACGGGTCGGTAAGGATTTCCTGGTAGCCGGTCATGCTCGTATTGAACACAACTTCTCCGCACTTTCGGCCCCTGGCGCCGAACGAGAGGCCCCTGAAAAAAGTTCCGTCCTCGAGCAGCAAAATCGCCTTCACTTATTCGTCCTTAATTGCCGGTGGTACAACTGAATCGGCCTGACGCCGAGTTTGGCTCTTCGCAGCGCTTCAATCGCTTTAACCACCGCCTTTGCGCCTCTGATTGTCGTTACGTACGGCACCTGCCTGTCGAGCGCCGTCCTTCGTATCGAAAACGAATCCGTTATCGCCTGTTTGCCGATGGTCGTATTTATAATCAAATCAATCTTGCCGTTTATTATCCAGTCCACCACGTGAGGCCTGGCCTCCGTGATTTTGGGCACGAACTCCGAGGGAATGTCGTTATTGATAAACTCAATGCACGTCCCCTTCGTCGCCGAAATCTTGAAGCCCATCTCGTGAAGCTTCCTCGCAATGCCCACCGCCTCTTTTTTGTCACTGTCCCTGACGCTGATAAAGACGCTCCCTCTTGCCGGCAGCGGATTGCCGGCCGCTATCTGTGATTTCGCATACGCAATACCGAATTCGTCTGAAATCCCCATCACCTCGCCCGTCGAGAGCATCTCAGGGCCTAAAAGCGTGTCTATGCCCGGGAACTTAAGAAACGGAAAAACCGCCTCCTTCACCGCAAAGTACGCACTGTGCACCTGCCTGGTGAACTTCAACTCGTCGAGACTCATTCCCGTCATTACCTTGGCCGCCAGCTTGGCTAATGGAACGCCTATCGCTTTGCTGACGAACGGTATCGTTCGGGATGCCCTGGGATTTACTTCCAATATGAAAATCTGACCTTCTCTGACGGCAAATTGAATATTTATAAGTCCCCTGACATTCAGCTCGAGCGCCAGCAGTGTTGTCTGACGCGTAATCTCCCGAAGGGTCCTTTTGTCCATCGAGACCGGCGGCAGCGAACAGGCGCTGTCTCCCGAATGTACCCCCGCCTCTTCTATGTGCTCCATTATGCCGCCGACAACCACCCTTTTGCCGTCGCTTATGGCATCGACATCGAGCTCGGTGGCGTCGTCAATGAATTTATCGATAAGAATGGGATGCTCACCGGACGCCTCCATCGCCGCGCTGACACAGCTTTTGAGCGACTGCTCGTCATATACTATCTGCATCGCCCGCCCGCCGAGCACAAATGACGGGCGAATCAGCAATGGATAGTCCAGTTTGTCCGCTATTTTGAGCGACTGGGCGTAAGACGTCGCCGTGCCGCTGGCCGGCTGACAAAGCCCGAGCTTCTTCACCAGGCGGTTGAAACGCCTGCGGTCCTCCGCCCGTGCTATGCTGTCCGGCGAGGTCCCGATTATCTTCGCCCCGGCCTTCTCCAGCCCAGCCGCAAGCTTCAGCGGCGTCTGGCCCCCGAACTGCACTATCAGCCCGTCCGGCTCCTCCTTCTCTACTATCGTCATTACGTCCTCGAACGTCAACGGCTCGAAGTACAGCCGGTCGGATGTGTCGTAGTCCGTGCTGACCGTCTCGGGGTTGCAGTTCACCATTATCGACTCGATGCCGATTTCCTTCAGCGCAAAGGCGGCATGCACACAGCAGTAGTCGAATTCAATCCCCTGCCCTATGCGGTTTGGCCCGCCGCCGAGGATAACAACCTTTTTTCTGCCCGTCGGCGCCGCCTCACACTCGCTCTCATACGTGGAATAAAGATACGGCGTCTTTGCCTCGAACTCCGCGGCGCAGGTGTCAACCGTCTTGAATACCGCCGTTATACCAAGCCGCTGACGCCGCTCACGCACCGCCTGCTCGCCGACCTTCAGCAGCGAAGCTAAATACTTGTCGCTGAATCCGTATTCCTTGGCCTTGCGCAGCAGGGCTTTGCCTGTTTTCGAGATGCCTGTGCCCGCTATTCTCTTTTCGAGTTTTACG
>CAZPDW010000105.1:0-7351 GCA_964585535.1 uncultured Pirellulales bacterium | reverse complement strand
AAATGCCCGCACCCGCTATCCTCTTTTCGAGTTTTACGATGTCCTTTATGTTGTTCAGAAACCAGGGGTCTATGCCGGTCAGATTATAGATTTGTTCGACCGGTATCTTCCTGCGAAGCGCCTCGGCAACGTACCAGATGCGGTCCCACCGGTTTGTTCTCAGCGCCTCTCTGAGCTGGCCTGTTGTTATCCGGCTGTCAATGTGCTTGTTGTCCAGCGAATATCTGTCGATTTCGAGCGACCGTATGGCCTTTTGCAGCGCCTCCTTGAACGTTCTGCCTATCGCCATCGCCTCGCCGACCGACTTCATTTGAACGGTCAATTCCGGATTCGTCCCCGGGAACTTCTCGAAGGTAAATCGAGGCCACTTGACAACACAGTAGTCTATGGTCGGCTCGAAGCAGGCCGGCGTCTTTTTGGTTATGTCGTTGGGAATTTCGTCGAGTGTATAACCCACCGCCAGAAGCGACGCGATTTTTGCAATCGGAAAACCCGTCGCTTTCGACGCCAAAGCCGAGCTTCGCGAAACACGCGGGTTCATCTCTATGACAAAAAGACGACCCGTCCCGGGATGAACCGCAAACTGTATGTTCGAGCCGCCGGTCTCGACCCCGATTGCCCTGATGATTTTAATCGCCGCATCACGCATTATCTGATACTCTTTATCCGTTAGCGTCTGCGCCGGGGCAACCGTGATGCTGTCGCCGGTGTGAATGCCCATCGGGTCGAGATTTTCTATCGTGCAGACGATAACTACGTTGTCTTTGCGGTCCCGCATTACCTCAAGCTCGTATTCCTTCCAGCCGACAACGGACTGCTCGATAAGAATCTGGTTCTTCGGGCTCAGATTCAGCCCCCAGTGAACATACTCTTTATACTCCTGTTTGTTGTAGGCCATGTTGCCGCCCGTGCCGCCCAGCGTATATGAAGGCCGGATAATCGCCGGCAGCCGAACGTAGTCGAGAATTTTCTCCGCCTGCTGCCAGTTGTGAACGTAGCCGCTTCGCGGCACCTCCAGACCGCAGGACTCCATAGTCTTCTTAAAACGGTCTCGCTCCTCGGCCCTTTTGATGGACGCAAGGTTCGCCCCAAGCATCCGCACGTTGTACTTTTTGAGCACCCCGCTCTCGGCCAGCGCCGCCGCCGTATTCAACCCCGTCTGGCCACCCAATGTCGGCAGCAGGCTGTCGGGCCTTTCTCGACGAATTATCTTTTCGACCGTCGCCGGTGTTATCGGCTCGATATACGTCCGGTCCGCAAATTCCGGGTCCGTCATTATCGTGGCCGGATTGCTGTTCACCAGCACCACCCTATAACCCTCTCGCCTCAGCACCTTGCACCCCTGTGCGCCCGAGTAATCGAACTCGCACGCCTGGCCTATTACGATGGGACCCGAACCGATTATCAATATCTTCTTAATATCTGCGCGCCTGGACACCGTTGTCTTCCCGTAAAGTTTTTAATAACCGGTTACCGTTCGGATGTTTCTACGGCATACCCCCCGATGGTGTCAATTGTTATTCTCCTGCTCACTTCGTTCGGCTCCGCCAGGCCCGGGACTCGAAATCTGCGTAATCCTGCCCTGCCCGCCAGGCCCGGACATCATCTCCGACAGTCTTATCTCACCGGGTGTCCAATCGCCTTACAATATCCTTTTTTAATACTGAAAACACAATTTTTGACCCCGACTTGACTTTTCGCCGAATCGGCCCTATATTAAGGTAGTCGAATGGATTGATTGCTGAACCGGGCCGGTGTTCATTCACCTACAGAATTCTTATGACGTTTTTACAAAACGCTCGTCCCGACACGGCTTCGTAACGCCGCATCTAATACTGTGCGCGTCCGGTGCCGCAGCAACCATAATTCCGGCGAGATACGATATACGAAATGTTATCCGCCTCAGGCGACGCAATATACAAAAAAAAGACAGGCCCTGAACCTATGACCGTATTCGATAACACTATGGTAACTCGAATCCAGCAGGCAAACGACATCGTCGATGTCATCGCCGAGCACGTCGCCCTCAAAAGAAAGGGACGTGAAATGGTAGGCGTCTGTCCCTTCCACGACGACCACCGGCCCTCTATGAACGTCAGCCCCACAAAGCAAATCTTCAAATGCTTCGCCTGCGGCGCTGGCGGCGACGTCTTCAAATTCGTCCAGATGCGAGAAAATCTCTCCTTCCCGCAGGCCGTCAGACGCCTCGCCGAACGAGCCGGAATAAAAATACCCGAATCCCGCACAACGCGGGACCCAATACGCACTTCGCAATACGACATCGACCCAAACGAGCTTGCCCGCCTGAACTCCTGGGCTGCAAAATATTTCGCCAAAAACCTCGCCGATAAAGAAAAGGGCAAATCCGCCCGCGACTATCTCGCCGAGCGAAAAATCTCCTCCGACAGTATCAAAAAGTTCCGGCTCGGCCTTGCCCTTAATCAACCCGACCACCTCTACAGGGCCGCCGCTAGGGCAAAAATATCCGAAAAGCTCCTCCTCGCCGCCGGCTTGATTGTCCCGGGCCGAACCGGAAGGTTCGCCAATCGCCTGATGTTCACCATCACGGATGTCACCGGCCGCGCCATCGGCTTCGGCGGACGAACCCTCTCCGGGCAGGGGGCGAAATACGTGAACTCTCCCGCAACAGCACTGTTCGACAAATCCAATGCACTCTACGGCCTCGAACACGCCCACCACAAAATCGTCGCTGCCGCAACAGCCGTCGTCGTCGAGGGCTATACCGACTGCATAATGGCACACCAGCTCGGTTTCAAAAACGTCGTCGCTTCCCTCGGCACAAGCTTCACCGAAGGCCACGCCCGCATCCTCCGTCGATACGCAAAGAAAATCGTCCTGCTCTTCGACGCCGACACCGCGGGAATAGAGGCCGCAAACCGCGCCCTGAAAACCGCTCTCACCGCCCGAATCGACATTGCGATTGCGACCGTCCCCTCAGAAAAAGACCCCTGCGATTTTCTCGTCGCAGAAGGCAAAGACGCCTTCGAAAAGCTCATCGGCAACCCGGTCGATGTCTTCACATTCAAGTGGAATCGACTCATCGAAAACCTCGGCGCCAACGATACCATCGCAGGTAAAAAACAGGCCGTTGACGATTTCCTCGACGCCGTCACTGCGGGCATCCACGCCGGCAATCTGCCGGCCATCGAAAAAGGACTAATCGTCAACCGCCTCGCAAAAATCGTCTCCCTCGAACCGAATCAGCTCAACGCCGAACTGCGACGCAGAACCGCGCACGCCTCCAAAACCGCCGGCTATTCCCGAACCAACGCCCTCGAAAACCAAAGGGCCCAACGGCTCGACCTCGGCGAAGGCCTCGCCGCAAACGCACAACGCGAAATACTCGAAGTCCTGCTCAACGCCCCGGCCTTGCTCAAAACTCCCAAACTCCCGATAACAGCCGATACCTTCGACGTACCACCGCTAAGGCAAATCGCCGTCATATTCTTCGACTTGCTCAGGCAAAACTCACGACCCGCCCTTACCGACATCCTCGCTCGAACCGAATCCACAGCCCTTGCAAACCTCATCGTCGCCCTTGCAAACGCC
Organism: uncultured Pirellulales bacterium; assembly: GCA_964585535.1. GTDB lineage: Bacteria > Planctomycetota > Phycisphaerae > Sedimentisphaerales > Anaerobacaceae > JAUVYV01. The sequence continues at coordinate 3,781 of CAZPDW010000105.1, read as the reverse complement.
GGAGAGCAAAAAGGAAACTTCAAGGCCCGGCTCAACGGCGCACTCGATGCAGTCCGGCTCGTACAAAAACAAAAAGAAAAAACCAGAATTAGCCAAATCAAGGACCCTAAAAAGTTTATAAAACGCCTGACCGAAAATACCGAAAGACAAAACCCCCGCAGTGTGGGTATGGTCTGAGTATGCAAAAAAACGCTTAATATGAATTCCAGAGGAAAATAATCGTGGCGGCAAAAAAAAGAAAAACAAAAAAAACCGAAACTACCAAACAGCAAAAAACTCAAAACACTAAGCCACCGGCCGCTGACGCCAAAGCGAAAGAGCCGACCCCAAAACCGGCCAAAACCAAAGACGGCGAATTGAAAATCAAGGCCGTCATCGAAAAGGGAAAAAAGAAGGGATACCTCACTTATGCCGAGCTCAACGAACAGCTCCCGGAAGATGCCGCCACCCCGGCCCGCCTCGAAGCCCTCCTCGCTCAGTTCGACGAAATTGGAATACGGCTCATCGACGAAGCGGACGTCCCAAAGCATACACCCGACCACCCCGAAGCCGATGAGGAAGAAGAATTCGAGGTTTCCGAAGAAGCCGCAAACACCGAGCAGCTTAAAGAAGATAAATTCCTCGAAAAAGAACTCGCCAGCTCCGAAATCCGCCGAATCGACGACCCCATTAGAATGTACCTGACACAGATGGGCGAGATTCCACTGCTGGTCAGAGAGGATGAAATCTCGCTCGCACGAAAAATCGAGCTCTCTCGCATGGCGTTTCGCCGAAAAATGCTCGAGTCCGACTACTGCGCAAGAAACGCCGTCGATATCATCCGCCAGGTGCAGGAAGGCTCCCTCTCCTTCGACCGGACGATGAAGATAAGCACCGCTGAAAACCTCGTCCGAAGCGTCATCAGGAAACGTATGCCAAATAACCTCGAAACCGCCAATAAGCTGCTGGGCATAAACCGGGGCCTTTTTAAAAAGTACATCGGACTTTCGGCGGCCGGCGACGGCTCAAAAGAAGGCACGCCGCTAATAAGGCGGATTATGCGAAACCGCCGAAAAATCGCCACCCTCCTTGAAGAGCTTAGCTTGAGAACCAGCAGGATTCAGCCGATGAAGGACAAGCTCCACGGTATCTCCCGAAAAATGCAGCAAATCGAAAGCATAATCGCCGCCGGGCCCACCGAAGAATACGCCATCGAAGACATCGAAGCAATAAAACAGGAACTCGCCGGCCTACAGGACCTGATTACCGAAACGCCGGTCCAGCTCAACAAACGCCTGCGCAACATAGAACGCGTCTTCGGCCAGTACGAAAAGACAAAGAGAATTCTCTCCAGCGCCAACCTGCGACTGGTCGTCTCCATCGCCAAAAAATATCGAAATCGAGGACTCAGCTTTCTCGACATCATCCAGGAAGGCAACACAGGCCTCATGCGGGCCGTCGATAAATACGAGTACCGCCGGGGATATAAGTTCAGCACCTACGCCACCTGGTGGATTCGACAGGCCATCACACGCGCCATCGCCGACCACGCACGCACAATCCGCATCCCCGTTCACATGATTGAAACAATGAGCCGCCTGCGAACCACAAGCAAAATGCTCCTGCAGCAACTGGGCAGAGAACCTACCATCGAAGAAATCGCTCAGCAGGCCGAGATGACCGTCGAAGAGGCCCGAAGAGTCCTCAAAATCTCGAAGCATCCCATATCGCTCGACAGACCCATCGGCGACAGCGACGACAGCTACTTCGGGGACTTTATCGAGGACGACGAAATCGACAGCCCCGTCTCCACCGCGACCCAGGGAATGCTCAAAGAACGCATCGAGCACGTCCTGAAAACTCTCTCCTACCGCGAACGCGAAATCATCAAGCTGCGATACGGCATCGGCGACGGCTATACATACACGCTCGAAGAGGTCGGCAGAATCTTCAAAGTCACCCGTGAACGTGTCCGCCAGGTCGAGGCAAAGGCAATCCGAAAATTACAGCACCCCGTCCGCTCGAGAAAACTCGAGGGCTTTCTGGAACACAAAGTGCCCGCACCCGCACCCCAGTAATAAGCCGACGGCCTTGCGCGTTTTTGGCCTGGCCCCGCCCCTAATGCGCCTATTCACCCCCGGCCCTAACCAAAACCCAATAGCTCCCCGGCAATCGCCGCCGAAGCGTCTTTTCGAGCAATTCTCCCACACGCCTGCCGCATTTCGGCCCGCTTGTGCTCGTCACTGAGCAGCGGCTCGAGCTCCTCCCAAAGCCACTCACGCCGGTCCGTCTCATCAGGCACATCATCGACGATAATCGACGCACCGGCCTCGACCAGCTTGCCGGCGTTAAAGTACTGGTGCATATCCCTGTGATACGGGTACGGCATACAGATGCTTGCCACGGCTGCACTTGCGTATTCAGCCACGCTGACCGCACCGCTCCTGCCGACGACCAAATCCGCAGCGGCCAGCAAATCCGCCATATCATCGTAGTAAGCCACAATCTTGTGCGCAATCTGTGCACCGGCATATTCGGCCTTGACCTGCTCAAAATTCGCCCTGCCGGCCAAGTGGACTATCTGCCAGCCGTCGGCAAACGGCTCCAATTGCGGCAGAAGCGAGCATATCGTCCGGTTGATATTCTGCGAGCCGCTCGACGCCCCCGTTATCAGCAGCGTCTTTTTGCCCTTATCAAGACCTAATTGCGTCCTCGCCCTGTCGGGGTCGGGCACTTCAAACCCGCTTCGCAGCGGACAGCCGGCGACCCTGACCCCGGCCCGGTATTTGCCGAAATCACCGGCCGTCTCCTCGAACTGCACAAAAATCCGCCCTGCCCAGCGAGCAATCAGCTTGTTGGCCCTGCCGGGGACAATATCAACATTCAAAAGCGCTACCGGAACTTTCAATCGGTGCCCCGCCCAACACACCGGCACAGCCACATAGCCGCCCACCCCGACCACAACCGCTCTCTCGGCCCTGCCAATCACCTCTGCCGCGATGCTGTAACTTCCAATCAAGCCCTTTAAGAACCGCACAAACCCACCAGGCCGAATCGAAAAACCAACGGCCGGCAGCACGCTATATGCAAATCCTGTCTTATCGAGTATCTTTCGGTCGATATCCCTGCCGCTGACGAAAAAATGCAACCTGGCCGTCGGGTCGAGCCGCACGAGCTTTTCCGCCACCGCAACAGCCGGATAGATATGCCCGCCTGTCCCGCCGCCGGCAAAAAAGAAACTTCTGCCCGGCCCATTTCCCATTATCGATTGCCGATTGCTGATTGCCGTTCCTCTCCCACTAAACAACGTCCGCCAAACGCCCTACGCAATAAGATGTTATAGGCAGCTCCGATGCTTAGATTGCGCTGTAGTACTAATCAGCAGGTATGATGACAGATATGTGCTCCCCGGTCAATCCAAATCGACCCCGTAGGCCGCGGCAATCTCAACTCAATCGCAAATCGCCAATCGAAAATTGACATTCCCCCCGCCTCGCCTGCACCGCAAGCGATATGTTTAGCCCCCTCACGCCTGAGCCAACGCCGAAGGTGTAAGGGGGTTACTCACGCTCAATATTTATCAATCTCCCTTCAACCTCTCCCAAACCCCACGAAACGCATCCGATTACAGTTCTTCTTCACCACCACCCCGTTTAGCCGTCGTCGGCACGACGGCGTTTGTTTAGCCCCCCAACCCTGAAGAATCTGCTGTGACAGACTCGAAAGGCGTTCGGGGGTTGCCCACGTGAGAAACACTTACCCAAATCGCCTGCAAAGCAGGCGACAACAATATTAAATCGAA
>CAZPDW010000104.1:0-7384 GCA_964585535.1 uncultured Pirellulales bacterium | reverse complement strand
GCGTGTGAGGCGAAGGTCGGTGACAATTTTCTTTGCAATGGTATTGGCCTGTTTGCGGTGCAGTGTACCGAACTGAAGCCGCGGCACCGTTATGAATGTCAGGGCAGCGACAATCAGTACCACAATCAGCAGTTCAACGATGCTGAACGCTTTTCTCCATGGAGCCATTATATTCACCCGGGCCGGACAATCAAAAAGGACAGCGGCCGAACTCGTCGGCAGCTATCCTAAGTTTGCACACATTGCTGATATCTTATCCCGTTGTTCGCGGGGTTATGTTTTCTGTCAATGACTGTGGTCGGGGACCCTGTGGATCGTCGTGTTGTAGGTGTAGGCGGTGCCGAACGGGCACGCCGGAGCGCCGTCAGGAAAATAGTTCACATCGCCGGTCACATCCGTCAGGGCGCTCGGGTAGGACCCATTGTCCACGTTGTACATCTCAATGACTGTGTTGAGCGTGTCAACATTGGTCTTGCAGACGTTGATTTTGGCGGTGGTGGCGCTGGTGGTAATTCTCGGAATTGCGATGGCCGCCAGCGCACCTAAGATGATGACCACAATCAGAAGCTCGATAAGTGTAAGAGCTTTTCTGTATTGCATTTTCTTCTCCTTATGAAAACATCCTCGTTTAACTGTTCGGTTCAATGCAGCAAAAATCGACACAAATCAGGTCTGACTTAACGAAAGACGGATTTTCGGTTTATCAAAACCTTTTTTTTAATTTTTGCGTTCAAGGTCTAAAAAGGCGAGCCGGTATTATCGGGCTTCAAGCCAGGCAGGGGCATTAAGAAGAATCGCGTCGTTCGATTGCCGGTTATTTCAAATGTCCGATATAATCGAACATCGGCAGATAAGCGCCCATCAGTATAAAGCCCACAATCGCCCCCATAATCAAGGTCAGCGTCGGCTCCAGCTTTACAAGCAAAGATGCGATTGTCCTGTCGATATCTTTATCGAGGAGGTCCGCCCCTTTGTGCATCATCTCGGGCAAAGCCCCGGCCTGCTCGCCCGAGCCGGCCAACTGTACTATTACCGACGGAAAAATATCGTACTTTTTCAGAGAATCGGCTACCCCGCCACCGGCCTCAATCGCCTTTTGCAGATGCCTTGTAATCTCCGACATTAGCATGTTATTCGCCACCACCGCCGCCATATCAAGCGACTTGATAAATGAAACGCCCACCGAGCTGAGCATTGCAAACGTTCTCGTAAAATTAGAGACTACCAGCATCCGGTTCAACTTGCCGAATACGGGCATATTAAGCTTGAAATAATCCCATCTTTTCCTGACCTGCGGCTGTTTTGAAATACGCCGGGCGAGCACCACGCCCACCACAATGAAAATACCAATGGCCCACCAGAAGTCCCTGATAAACGAGCTTGCCGCAATCAGGGCAAAGGTGGGGCCTGGCAGCGGTGCATTTACCTGTTTGTACAGCTTCGAGAAAACGGGAATGACAAAGGCCAGCAGGAAACCGACGACACCAAAGCACATCGCCGTGACAATTACAGGATATGCAAACGCCGCCTTGACCTTTTGTTTCAGTGCGAGCTGTTTTTCGAGGTACGCCGCCGTCATATCGAGGGCCTCGGCGAGTTTGCCGCCGAGCTCACCTGCTTCGAGCATCCCGATAAAAAAATCTGAGAATATCTCCCTGTGTTTTTCGAAGGATGCCTTCAAGCTGGACCCTGTTTCCACGTTCGTTCTTATATCCGAGATTACGTTTTTGAACGCCTTGTTGTCGCTCTGGCGTTCGAGCGTCTCGAGACATTGCAGAATACCCAGCCCCGCCGAGTACATCCCCGCAAACTTGTAAGCAAACGTGACAACATCTCGCCGGCTTATCCTGCCCCGCCTGCCGGATGTTTGTTTTTTGCGTCTGGCCCTGACAAGGGCATAGCCCATTTTGTCCAGCTCGCTGCGCAGGGATGAAACGCTGTCAATGTCCTCATAGCTTCCGGGAAACCTGGCGCCATTTCTGTCTTCGGCGATATAGGTATAGACAGCCATCAATCCGCCCTCACATCCACCACGCGTATAAGCTCCTCGTAAGTAGAGGAGCCGTTGAGGACATCATCAACAGCGCTTCTGGTCAGCGTTTTCATACCCTCCTTAATCGCCTGCTGTTTAATGTCGCCGTCGCTTGCGCCGTCCACAATCATTTTCCTGATTTCGCCGGATACGGGCAGTATCTCGTACACCGCTCTGCGTCCGTGGTATCCGGTATTACGGCAGGCGTCGCAGCCCCGCCCCCGCCAGAGCCGTGTTTTCTCGGCCGGCGGATGTTTACCAAAGAGCGCCTCAAGCTCCTCTTCGGCGGCCTCATAGGGCTGCTTGCAGCTCGGGCAGGTGGTTCGCATAAGCCGCTGGGCAGCCGAGCCTAAAAGTGCGGAAGCAACAAGGAAAGGAGCGATACCAAGGTTGACCAGTCGCGATATGGCGCCGGCGGCATCGTTTGTGTGCAGCGTGCTCAACACAAGATGGCCGGTAAGAGCCGCACTAATCGCTATTTCCGCCGTCTCGCCGTCGCGTATTTCGCCTACTAATATGATGTCGGGGTCCTGCCGAACTATGCTCCGCAGCGAGGAAGCGAATGTGACGCCCGCCGCCGGCTTGACCTGAAGCTGTGTAATGCCGTCCAAACGGTACTCCACCGGGTCCTCGACGGTCACTATGTTTCTTTCGGGTGTGTTGAGAAGCTGCAGGATTGAATAGAGGGTCGTTGTCTTTCCGCTGCCGGTCGGGCCGGTCAGAAGGAGCATACCGTATGGGTTGCTGATGAGCTTTTTGAACTTTTGATTATTATCGGGCGAGGGTACGATGGTGTCTAATGACCATCTCAGTGCGTACTTGTCGAGTATCCTTATTACAATCTTCTCTCCGCCGACGGCGGGCAGCGACGAGACTCTCAAATCATATTCCCTGCCGTCATGGCGAACGGCCATATGCCCGTCCTGCGGCATTCTTTTCTCGGATATATCCATATCCGCCATTATTTTTATGTGCGATATGACCTCTAACTGTGCCGACGCCGGTATGTTGATTGCGTCGTGCAGAATACCGTCAACGCGGTAGCGTACCCGCATATCGGATACCTGCGGCTCGATATGAATATCGCTTGCACGGGCGTCAATCGCCCCGTTTATTATGGATGAGACCAGTCCTGTAATAGGGGATTTGGCCGCCTTTGCCGATTCCGGGCCTGTTTCGAGAAGGTTGTCTTCGAGGAATTTGTCCTCGGCCCGGCCCTTTGAGGGTTCCTCGTTAAGGCGCATCGATACTATGGTTTGCCTGGTGATGTCCTTTACGTTGAAGTGGTAGGTTATCGCCTGTCTTATTGCCGCCGGCGTCGCAGCCACCGGTACGACCTTATAGCCCGTCTTCATCTCTATCCGGTCCCGGACGGCCAGGTTCAGCGGGGAGCTCATCGCCACAATCAGACGATTGCCTTCCTTCCTCAGGGGCACAGCGCCGTACTTGTTGACCATCTCGTACGACAGCAGATGCGCAATCACCGGGTCAACCATATCCGGTGAAAGATTCACGAACTCTATCTTATTGGCCGCGGCGATGACCTTTGTGAGCCGCTCGGCGTCCAGAATCTTATCCTCCCGGAGGATGCTGAGCAAGCTGCGGCCCGTCTGCCGCTGCCTGTCGAGGACGTCCTGCAAAGTGCGCTCATCAAGGGCCTTTTCTTTCAAAAGGAGCGAAATTATCGGGTCCTGCTTTTCCATAGTTCCGAGCTTCTTTTCGAATGCCACACCGGCTCGAAATTACTATCGACATGGCCTTTGTCTGACTTAAAGACAAACACTCCTGGGCATATCCGGGACGTATCACACCCCCATAGCGACCGATAAAAAGCATGCTCCCGGGGCAGACCCCGAGAGCGGCACGTCACCTCTGCGGTGGACAAGACATCAGGACTATCAGCCGACGGACTCCGGCGGCTCGAATTTGTAACCGACCTCCCTTATCGTGTGAATGTACGCCGGCCGGTGCGGGTCGGGTTCGAGCTTGTTCCTGAGCGTCGTCACAAACCGGTCGATGCTGCGAGGCGTTACAATGACGTCATAGCCCCACACGGCATTTAGAATCTCGTCGCGGGTAAGCGCTCGACCGGCCCTGCTCACGAAAAACTCCAACAGCTTGAACTCCTTCGGCGACAATTGAATTGCTTTACCCTTTTTGGTGAACTTTCTGGCGGTAATATCAAGCCGATATTCATCGAATTCATAGACGTTCTGTTCGCCCTGCCGCCTTCGCCGAAGAAAAGCTTCCGCCCTGGCCAGCAGCTCCTTTATGCTGAATGGCTTGGTCACGTAATCATCCGCGCCGAGGTTTAGCCCGAGCACTATATCCGATTCCTCGCCCTTGGCGGTCAGCATAATTATCGGCATCTCAAGTTTTTCCTGGCGGACCAATCGGCACAGCTCGTATCCGTTTATCTTCGGCAGCATAATATCAAGGATAATCAAATCCACATTGCCGTTTAGAGCGGCGTCCAGGCCCTCTTCGCCGTCTTTGGCCGTCAGAACCCTATAGCCGGCAAACTCGAAGTTGTCCATCAGTGCCCGCAGCATCGTCGGGTCGTCTTCAACTATCAGAACTGTTTCCATTGTCCTCACTCAGCTCGAATCGGTAACCAACACCGGCCACAGTATGAATAAAACTCGGCCTGTCCGCATCATCTTCTATTTTCTGCCGCAACGTCTTCACATACCCGTCAATATCCTTCGCCGAGATAAAGTGTGAATAGCCGAAAACCCCGTGAAGTATCTGTTCATTGCTCAGCACACAGCCGCGATTCCTGAGTAAAACTCGAAGCAGCGCGAACTCCTTCGCCCTGAGCCGGACCTCGCTGCCGTTTCGCATAAGCTTCTCTGAAGAGACATCTACCCTGCAATTGCCGAATTCATACTCGTCCGGCTCCGTGACGGCTCTGCGCCGGAGAAGCGCCTCGGCGCGGGCAAGCAGCTCCTTTATGCTGAACGGTTTGGTAACATAGTCGTCGGCGCCGAGGTTCAGACCCATTACAATGTCATCTTCGGCGTCTTTTGCCGTAAGCATCAAAATCGGCACATCCAGTTTCCTTTGGCGCACCTTACTGCATATCTCGAACCCATTGACTTTCGGAAGCATTATGTCGAGGATAATCAAATCACTTTGCCCGGCCAGCGCCGCCTTCAACCCCTGCTCGCCGTCCCGTGCGAGGCGAACCTTGTACCCCTTGAACGAAAAATTGTCCTCCAGGGCGCGCAGCATAGTCGGATTATCTTCGACAATCAGAACGCTTTTCATTTTATCTTTCCTTTCAGTCCGCCTTGTCGGTGCCGGCCGGCAGTTTGACCCTGAAGGTGCTTCCTTTGCCGGGTTTGCTTTGAACCGAAATCTTTCCTTTGTGTGCATCAACTATAAACTTGACTATGCTAAGCCCGAGGCCGCACCCCTCGACCCGGCGCGACAAGCTGCTGTCCGCCTGGTAAAACCTCTCGAATATCTTCTTTGTCCGGCGACGCGTCAGACCCACACCGTTGTCGGCAACCTCGAAACAGATATGCTTGTTTTCCGCATATACGCTCAGTGAAATCCGCTTATCATCATAGGTATATTTGCAGGCATTATCCAGCAGGTTCACAAGGACGGTAACCATCGCATCGTGGTCGGCGGGGACGTTCGGCAGATTGTGTTCAATCTGCATGTCGAGCCCGCAGCCGGCGGTGTCAAATTTTGTCCGGACCGCTTCAGCGGCATCGGCGGCAATAGTCACGGGATTGGTATCGATTATCTCAAAGGCCTTTTTGTTGCGCTCCATCCTCGAAAAAGTCAGAAAGTTGTCTATCATCCGGCTGAGCCGTTCGTTTTCCTTCGCCGTCAGATGCAGATATTCATCGGCCTGCTTTTGGTCGCGGATGTTGCCTTCGAGAAGTGTGTCAACGAGGACGCGCATCGAGGCGAGCGGTGTTTTCAATTCGTGCGAAACCGTCGCTAAAAAATCGTTTTTCAATTTATTCAGCCGTATCTGTCTTGTAACCGTCCGGGCGGCGAGGCCGCCGGCACCGAGTATTAGCACGATGACAAGCACGCCTGTCCAGGTATATACCGCGATTCGCCTGCTTGCGGCCTTGGCAAATATATTTGCCTCGCCTGAATACAGCTCCACGCGCCAGCCCGCAAAAAAGCTGCCGAGTGCCGTAGAAAACAAGGCCGGCCGGCCCTGCTGTTCCAGGCCCGCAACATAGCTGCCCGTCTCATCAACTACCCTGTATGACAAACCAAACCCCCTGAGCTTTTCTTCAAGCAGCCCGATGTCCGAGCGCACGTTCTCCGGCCTTTGCAGCAGCAGATACACGTATTCCCCGGCCCTGTGATACATTGCGAAAACATCTTCGGTCGTGGGGATTCTAAACAATGTGTCGTCTCCGCGGGAAGCAAACGCAGGATGCCGGGGTTTTCGCTCCATAGCCGAATCCGCCTTTTGCGCCGCTTCGACAAGCCGCTTTGCCACAGAGGTATCCACACCTAACTTTGCAGGCCAGTTGCTCTCTTCAATCGCATTCAGAATCCTGCCGAAAGAGCTGACCAGGGCATCCACATCTTCGGTGCTCAGCATCCGGGGAGTCCTTGAACCGCCCAATTGCTCGGCCGCCGAAGATGCAAGCTGCTCGGCGGCAAGCAGCACCTTCGTCCTCGATATCTCCGGTGCAAACTGCTGCGACCATCGACTGGTCTGCAAAAACTCAAGGGACTTGCCGAGCACAAACTGCCGGCTATCCGACGGCATTGGCAAAAAGTCCGTACTCTCGCTCGGCGTGTAATCAATCGCCGAATTGACTAACCGCTGCAAATCAGGCCGCTTTATTCCAGCCGGGCTTTGCTTCTCAAGCTCTACCAACAGAACCCTCGCCTGGGCTATCAGCGATACCGAGGACCGGCCCAGCCGGGCGGATGTACGGGGGTAGGCAACATCCCTGCAGATTTCAATAGCCCCGTCAATCTGTCCCGCCTTTCTAAGACAGCGCACCTGTCCCATCCGGGCAAGAAGAGCGGGGTAGCTGCCCGAATTTTTTTCGGCTATTGTGCGATAGTACGCCTCGGCCCTGGTGTAGTCGCCTTCGGTGTATTCAAACTCCCAGGCCTGGTTGAACGCCTCAGGCAGCTTTTCGGAGTACCCGTCGCCACCGCCGACTATTGGATACAATAGCCGCCCATTCCCATCGTAAATCACAACTGCGGCACAGCCGGTCTGCTCTGCCGTTTCCTTTTGTCTGTGAGTGATAATACCAAAGGTCTCGATGGGCTCACGGTTCATCCGCCCCAGCCGGTCTAAAAGCTCTAATCGCCCTGCCCATTTCTGCTCTATCATTGCTGTGATATCGCCAA
>CAZPDW010000103.1:2666-7422 GCA_964585535.1 uncultured Pirellulales bacterium | reverse complement strand
TGTCGGCCTCGCAGGCGCCGACGAGTCCTGCGTCGTTTAGCTTGCTAAAGCCCAGGCAGGGATAGGCGGGCAGTGACCTCTGCGCAAACAGGCCGAGGCAGTCGATGGTGATGGCCCGGGCGTGCTCATCAGTCATAATCTTTTTCATTGCGAGGTACAGTCGAGAGGACTTGACGATTTCCTCGCGGGTGGGCTCGACGACCTTTTGCGCGTTGCGAATCCACTGCTCCGCCTCGGCCTCGGCTTGCTTACTGTCAACCGCCCCATATATTTTGTTGAGCCGTCTATGGTCAACGGAGACGACCTCGACGCCGAGTTTGTCTTTGAATTCGGTGGCCCTTGCGGCTTTCATTGGGCCGCTGCCGATATAGATAATTCGCGTTTGGCGCAATCGCGGCGAAACCCGCATAACGGCTGCAAGCTGAGTGATTTCGCCATAGTCGCTGGTGGCCAGGAGGACAACTTTCTTGCCGAGCTTTGGCATCTTACAGACCTTGCACCAGTCGTGGCCACTGTAGGGCTGAGAGAATAATACGGTGGGCTTACCGGCAGCGACTATTGGCAGGAACTGACTTTCAACGAGGGTGTTAAGATTGAAGGCGAGCACGCCATCGACATCGCGGAGTTTGTGGGCGAGTTTATTGGCGTCTCTTCCAGCGTGACGGACCACATCACCACCAACGAATTTAACATCACCGAGCCGGCGTTCGGTCTCGGCCAGATGCTTTTCCAATCGGGCGACCTCGGCCTGGATGTCGAGGTCGGGCTTTGGCCAACCCTTGACCCCGTCGAGGTAAACCTTGTAGATTTTCACGTCGGGCATTTTTGGCGGCCAATTCGCAGTCGCGGCGGTTGTGATTGACCGGGCATTCAATCTTCCGGCCAGGAGCATTGCACTTGCCGAGGCCGCACCGGCCCCAAGGAATTCGCGTCGGTTTATCGGGTTACTCATAATATAGCTCCTTTACAGACAGAGATTCTGACTATTGCGCTGTTATGACTCGGCACTTAGTATAACACCAATTTTAGAGGCAGGCAACGTTAAGATTTCTTGCGGCGGCGGTCTCGTCGGGACGATTGACGGGCGTGGTTACGGGAGCGGCCTTGACCCGTTCGGGGTCGCTCTCGGTGAGTTTGGCTATTTCAATCATCGCGTCGATGAAGGCGTCGAGCGTTTCCTTGCTCTCGGTCTCGGTGGGCTCTATCATCATCGCCTCTTTGACGATTGCGGGGAAATATACGGTCGGCGGATGGAAGCCGTGGTCGATGAGGGCCTTGGCGACGTCGATTGCGTGGACGCCGGCATCCAGCATCTTCTTCGAAGGGCTAAGCACACATTCGTGCTTACAAATTCTGTCGAAGGCGGGCCGGTAGTGGCTTTTGAGCTTCTCGCGGATGTAGTTCGCATTGAGAACGGCATTTTCAGCGACACGTTTGAGACCCTCGATACCAAGCATCAGTGTATAGACGTACGCCTTCAGGATTACCGCGAAGTTGCCGTAGAACGGGGCGACGTAGCCGATTGATTTTGGCCGGTCGTATCGAAGAGCGTAGGTCCCATCGTTTCTTTTTGCAACGATTGAAACGGGCAGGAAATCGAGCAGTTTTTCCGTAACGCCGACCGGTCCTGCGCCCGGCCCGCCGCCGCCGTGGGGCGTTGCAAACGTCTTGTGAAGATTTATATGAACAATATCAAAGCCGAAGTCGGCGGGTCTTGCCTTGCCGACAATGGCGTTTAGATTCGCACCGTCATAATACGCCAGGCCGTCAACGCCGTGAATAGCATCGCATATTTCCCTGATGTGGGGATTGAACAGACCGAGGGTGTTCGGGCAGGTGAGCATAAGGCCTGCGACTTTGTCGTTGAGCATTTTCTTGAGGGCGTTTATGTCCATAACGCCGGTATCGTCGCTGGGCACCGACAGAACGTTGTAGCCGGCGATGGCTGCGCTGGCAGGGTTGGTCCCGTGTGCGCTGTCGGGGATGAGAACGGTGGTCTTTTTGTTGCCGCGGTCGGCGTGGTATGCGGCCATAATCATTATACCGGTAAGCTCGCCGTGAGCGCCTGCCATCGGCTGCATTGTAAAACCGGCCATACCCGTTATCTGCCGCAGCAGCAAATCCATTTCGTACAGCACCGCCAGGGCGCCCTGGGTGAGCATTCCGCCCATTCGCAGTTGTGGCAACAGCGGATGCAGATGGGCAAAGCCCGGATATGCGGCGATGCGTTCGGCCACCTTGGGATTGTATTTCATCGTGCACGAGCCGAGTGGGTAAAAGTTGGTATCGAGGCCGAAGTTTCTGCGCGAAAGCTCGGTAAAGTGCCTTACCACGTCAAGCTCGCTAAGCTCGGGCAACTCGGCGGGTTTGTCACGAAGAAGCTCTTTTTTTATATTAATTGTCGTGGGGACATCGCTTTTTACCGTCCTGACGGCCCGGCGTTCAGGGACGCTTTTCTCGAAAATCAGTTTCATAAAACGCTCTCCAGGGCTTCGGCTAACATACCAATTTGCTGCTTTGTTCTTTTCTCGGTAACGCAGATTAAAATGGAGCTTTCCATATTGTCGTAATACCTGCCGAGCGGAAAGCCGGCGGCAAAACCCTTTTCGATGAGTTTGGCGATGACATCGGCGGCCCCGGTGGGCAAATCGAGTACGAATTCGTTGAAGAACCATTTCGCCCTGAAGTGCGGCTGAACGCCCGGTATCGCCGTAAGACGTTTATAGGCGTAACTGGCCTTGTCGGCGCAGAGCTGCGCCGTTTCGCGCAGGCCCTGCTTGCCAAGCAGCGACAGATATACCAAAGCGGTGAGCGCGCACAGCGCCTCGTTCGAGCAGATATTGGATGTGGCTTTTTGTCTGCGGATGTGCTGCTCGCGTGCCTGAAGCGTCATTACGAAGCTGCGCCGGTTCTGTCTGTCGGTGGTTTGACCGACGATTCGGCCGGGCATCTTGCGGATGTACTTCATTCTGGTAGCCATAAAACCGAGGTAAGGGCCGCCAAACGACATCGGCATACCAAGGCACTGGCCCTCGCCGGTAACTATGTCGGCGCCCATCGCCCCGGGCGTTTTTAGTATGCCCAACGATATCGGATAGCAGGAAACGACGAGCAGAGCGCCCTTTTTGTGGACGGCTTCGGCGATGTCACTGAAGTCGTCGATACAGCCGAAAAAGTTGGGATTTTGTACTATAACGGCGGCGGTCTCGTCGTCGAGCCGCCTGAGGATTTGTTTCCTGTCAATAAGCCCGTTGGTGCAGTGTGTCTCGTCAAGCTCGATGTTGAGGTTGGACGTGTACGAATGAATCATAACCCTGTAGATGGGATTTACGCTGTCGTCGATAATGACTTTGTTTCGGCCGGTTATGCGCAGTGCCATCATCATCGCTTCGTACATTGCCGTGCCGCCGTCGTAGAGCGATGCGTTGGCGGCCTCCATTCCGCTAAGCCGGCAAATCATCGACTGGTATTCATAGACGGCCTGGAGAGTACCCTGCGAAAGCTCGCTCTGATAGGGTGTATAGGCGGTGTAGAACTCGCTTCGCGAGATAAGCGAATAGACGGCTGCGGGGATGAAGTGGTCGTAGAAGCCACCGCCCAAGAAGAGCGTCAGGTTGATTGAATTCTTGCCCGCAAGCTCGGCCAGCCGGTTTCGCACCTGCTGCTCGGTAAGCCCTGCCGGCAGATTGAACGAGTCGCACATCAATTCAGGCGGGATATCGCCGAAAAGCTCCTCCATTGTCAGGCCCATTTCGGCCAGCATTTGCTCCCGCTGCTCTGTCGTATTCGATATGAATGGCATTTTGCTGTTCTCCGTTGTAACGCTAAGGCGCCGCTATCGACGGTTTCATTATTTCGGCGGCTCTTTTCACAGCCCTTTAAGATATTCTTCGTACTGATGCGAATCCATCAGGTTTTTGACGGATTCGGCGTCGGCGATTTTGATTTTGCATATCCAGCCGGTATTGTAGCAGTCCTCGTTAATCAATTCGGGCCTTTCGGCAAGGGCTGAATTGACCTCGGTAACCCTGCCCGTAACGGGCGAATAGACGTCACTGGCCGCCTTCGAGCTTTCTACAACGGCCAGCTCGCCCTTTTGCTGTACGTCTTTGCCGACATCCGGCAACTCGACAAAGGTAAGCTCTCCGAGCTGGTCCTGGGCGTACTCGGTTATTCCAACGACGGCGGTCTCACCGTCGATTCCGGCCCATTCGTGGTCCTTTGTGTAAAGCAGCTCTTGAACAACCATAACCGTTTCTCCATAATCAAAATTTTTCAAATCGGCTGACGACTCTGCCGGTGATATCGGCTTCGAGTTTTTCTCCTCGGTCAACGTTTTGTTTTTTGCCCTTGCTTTTTTGACTTTCGCTTCGTGCGAGGTAATAGATTCCGACTTCTTTTTTCTCATGGGACTGGTTCTTATCTGCGTACACAAGCGCAATTTGTTTTTCGCCGGCCTTAGCGGAGCTTAGTACCCAGCCGACACAGATGCCGTCCGTATCGACCACACCATCATTTTGTCTGACGGGTCTTATGCCTTTGGCGCCGGGCAGCTCGATTCTGGCGACATTCATATCGCAGGAATTTGCGGCTTGCTGCATGGCGGATTTGCCGATGAAGAAATCTTTATCGAGCTTGACGGTCCAGCCGTAGCCCGCTTGGAAGGGTGAGATGTTGAATTCGCCGGCCAGCTCATGGCCGTAAAGGGGCAGGCCCGCCTCTATTCTTAGTGAGTCTCTGGCACCGAGGCCGCAGG
>CAZPDW010000103.1:0-2566 GCA_964585535.1 uncultured Pirellulales bacterium | reverse complement strand
TGTGCTTCGATGAAGTGGAACGACTTTAGGTTTTGGAGAGGTTCAGTGAGTCGGCTGTTGATTTTTGTGAGTATGTTTATTGAGTGCGGACCCTGAAGGGCGATATCGACCCTGCAATCGGGGCCTGTGGTGGTGTCTCTCATATCGCGGATGTCTGGTTTGTATTCGAGCCGCCTGTTTTGGTTGTCTGCATCGAGGATTGCCCGGCCTGTGAGCAGGGCGGCGAGATAGGCCTTTATTTTCGGTTCGTTTGCGGCGTTTACGACGACCATGAAGTTGTTTTGTGAGCGTTGGTAGATGATGATGTCGTCGAGGATGTTACCGGCGGCGTCGGAGATGTAGCTGTACTGAGCGGCGCCGGGCTGGATTTTTTCGATATTGTTGGTGGCGACGAGGTTTAGAAAGGCTGGTGCGTGGGTGCCCGAGACTTCCAGTGCGCCCATGTGCGTGCAGTCGAAAATGCCTGCGGCAGTGCGAACGGCAGTGTGCTCGGCGCTTATGGATGAATACCACAGGGGCATAAGATAGCCGGCGAACTCGGCAAAGTGGGATTTGTCGGTAAGCCCAAGGTGCTCGGCGTAAAGGACGCTGCCGACAGGCGGGCTGCGTAACGGCTCAAAAACGAATGCTCCTTCGGATGTATGGGTTTTCAACACTGTGCCTCCATGCTCAATGTATACCCTTGAGGGTAATAAATTCCCGCGAGTGAGATTTCAAGTTGTTGTTCTAAAGTTAGTTACCCGCGAACGAACGGGAAATTTCAACCGGAAGCACTATATAATAAAGTATTCAACATAAGAAGGATTAACCGGCTGTCAAGGGGCCTGGGTAAAAAAGCGAAAATATTTCACTAAGCACGCAAAGTTTGCTAAGATATGCTGGCTTGCAATAGGCGCTATTGCGATTGGTCACGGCAGAAGTCAGGGAGGTTTTGGTTGTGGGGCAGTTGGAGAAACAACTCGGATTAGCGGATGTTTTTTCGATAGCGGCAGGTGCGATGATAAGCTCGGGCCTGTTCGTTCTGCCCTCAATTGCCTACGCAAAAGCCGGCCCCGCCGTCGTGCTTGCTTATTTTCTCGCTTCGCTGCTTATAATACCGAGTGTTCTCAGCAAGGCCGAGCTGTCAACCGCAATGCCGCGGGCGGGCGGCACGTACTTTTATGTCGAGAGGTCTCTCGGCGCTCAATGGGGACTGTTCAGCGGATTCGCAAACTGGTTCTCGGTGGCCCTGAAAAGCGCCTTTGCCGTCGTGGGTATGGCGATTTTCATTGAGCTTCTGGTGCATTCGCTCTTCGACGTCCGGCTCAGCCAGCTAAATCTGAAAATCATCGCCGTCGCCTGCTGTCTTTTTTTCACACTGCTCAACATCGTAAGCGTAAAGCACACCGGCAGATTCCAGGTCTTTTTGGTGGCCATCCTGCTTTTGCTGCTGACAATATTTGTGCTGCTGGGCGGCAGAAACATTGAGCCGGCCAGGTACAAGAACCTTGCGGACAAGGGCTTGGCGGCTGTTTTTGCGACTGCAGGGCTGGTCTTCATAAGTTTTGGCGGCCTGACAAAGGTCGCAAGCGTCGCCGAAGAGGTCAAGCAGCCCGGGAAAAATCTGCCGGCAGGGATGCTCCTGTCCTGGTTTGTAGTCTCGATTTTCTACGTCGCGGTGATTCTGATTACCGTTGGCCTGCTGTCGCCTGACGAGATGAAGTCGAGCTTAATGCCGATTTCGACGGCCGCCTCGAAGTTTATGGGCAAGACCGGCTTTGTCCTGCTCGGCCTTGCCGCGCTTGCCGCCTTTATTACAACGGCTAACGGCGGGATTTTAGCCGCATCACGGGCTCCTCTGGCTATGAGCAGAGACCGCCTGCTGCCTGGTTTTCTGGCACGCGTCAATGACCGCTTCAAAACCCCGCACTATAGTATATTGCTTACCGGCGGGTTTATGATTGCGGCAATAATCCTTCTCGATATCGAGAACCTCGTCAAGACCGCCTCGACGCTGATGATAATACTTTTCATTCTGGACAACGCGAGTGTTATCGTAATGCGCGAAAGCAAAATCCAAAGCTACAGACCCAAATTCAAATCACCATTCTATCCGTACCCCCATATATTCGCTATCCTCGCCTACAGTGCCCTGATTGTCGATATGGGCACAGTGCCTCTGGTGATTTGCGCCGGCTTTGTAATCTTCAGTGCCGCCTGGTACCGGCTGTACGTGGCCAAACGCGTCAGCCGGGCGTCGGCGGCTATGCATATCGTTGAGCGAGTGACCGACAGGCAGCTAAAAACGGTTACGCTCGAAAATGAGCTTAGGGACATCCTGCTCGAACGAGACCAGGTCATCGAGGACAGGTTCGACCGGCTTATCAAAAACTGCGTGATTCTGGACATCAAGGGAAAACAGCCGGCGGAAGAGATTTTCAGGCGGGTTGCAAAAATAATGGAGCCGCGGCTGGACACAAATGAGTATGTGTTGCTCGAAGAATTCCTCCACCGCGAGCAGGAAGGGGGAACCGTCGTCCAGCCGGGCCTTGCCATACCGCACGTCGTCGTTGACGGACAAGGCAAA
>CAZPDW010000102.1:0-7540 GCA_964585535.1 uncultured Pirellulales bacterium | reverse complement strand
AGTACCCTCAGCGCCTCCGTCAGGCGCTTACACGCCGCCACAAATGCCTCTTTCAGGTCTGTTCGCTGCATCGAATGTTCAATTTTCAGCCCTGCTCCGACGTCACCGGCGGTGTCTCTGGCTGAGATTAGCCGGCCTGCGTCGAGCTTGCCGATGAGCGCAGACAGCTCGTGACGGAGCTGTTTGGCTCGACCGCTCAGACCGCTCGAATTCAAAGCGAACCGGCAGTAGTCCTCAATAACCCGCACCGCCTCGCGAGCGCGGTTGAAGTTCGCATCGATAATCCTGTAAACCGCTCGTTCCATAATCGAATGTGATTATATGCGTTTCGATTGCCGCCGGCTAACCAAAAGCACAGCGGCAGCGGCATAATTTCCGGCAGCATAGTGTCATTGTAGTTCGTCATTTATCCCGGCGATTTATACTGACATAAGCTTTTTGACGGCTCTACTGTTCGGGCAAGCTTAGCTGTTTGGACACTTTCTCAAAGACCGCTTCGACGGTGATATGCTCTATGCTGTGCGCCGGGTCGCGGCTGTCGGGTTTTAGTCCCCTGGTATCGGGGTCAACGGCGACGACGGAGTTTTTCCTGTGATAGGGTGCGACCCTTGCCGGGTTTGTCGGGCCGAAGATGACAACGACCGGAACGTCGAGAGCGGCGGCGATATGGGCGGGGCCGGTGTCGTTGCCGACGACAAGCTTTGCGGATTTGAGCAGGGCCGTGAGCTGCGGGATGGAGGTCTGGCCGGCGAGGTTGACGACGTGGGTTTTGGCGAGGGCTTTTATTTTTTCTGCGAGCTTTCTTTCAGCCGGTGAGCCGATGGCAACGACAGAGCGGGGTTGAATCGATATGATTTTGTCGGCGAGGCGTGCGAAGCGCTCGGCGGGCCAGCATTTGCTCGGGCGGGCCGAGCCGGGGGTGAGGACGACATAGTTATCGAGGGCAACGTTGTGTTTTTGCAGAAGCCGTTTGACGGAGTCGGCGGCGGGGGGGTCTTCGGGCAGGACAAATTTTACATCGGTTGTCGATAGGCCGGCGGCCCTTACGATTTTGAGATAGTAATCGACGAGGTGGATACAGGGGGGGTCCTGCCTGATTTTGTGGTTGTAAAAGATTGAGGCGAATTCGCGTGCATCGGCCATTCCGAAGCGATTCGGGCAGCGCGACAGCCAGCCGAGAGATGCGGTTCGCAAAAGTCCCTGCAAATCGAAGACGGCGTCGAACTGTTCGTTGCGAAGGCGGCGAATGAGCATAAGCAGTGCGGCGAGCGCCTTCGGGTCGCACCAGGCCCGGCCGAGGTACTTGCGGTCGAAGGGGATGATTTCGTCGAGGTAAGGGTGTTTTTCGAGAAGCCCGGCGAACTCGGTGCGGACGAGCCAGGAGATTTTTGCGGCCGGCCGGCTCTTTCGCAGGGCGCTCAAGGCCGGAAGGGCCAGGACGATGTCGCCGAGGGCGCTCGGTTTGAGAATCAGGATATTGTTCGGCTCTGCGACCGTAAGTGTTCTATTTGCGGCGGCCTTTTTCAGCAGGCGCATATACTTGGCGTCGGTCTCGGCTGCTATCCATCGAAACAGCCGGCGTCTTTCGGCAGCACCGATGCCGAGAAGGTTACAATAAGCGGTGAACGTCCGCAGGCAGTCGGTTCGGGTAACACCGGGCAAGTGCAGCAGCGAGGCGGCCAGGTGCCAGAACGGGCGAAATTGAGAGCGTCTCTTTCTAAGACGATATGGTTTTATCCCGTCCATATCCGTAATGAGCAGCCGGTATTTCCCGCCGGTATCTTTTGCGGCGATGAAGTTGGATGCCTTTGCGTCGCGGTGCCGGAAGCCGGCTTTGTGCAGTGCTGCGAGGATTTGTGCGACGACAAGAGAAAGCTGTTTTTTGATATCGAAACTCTTTGCCGGCGAGGGCGGCAGCTGGGCGAGGAGCTGGTAAAGCACCTCGCCGTTCTCGACGTATTCCGTGACGTAGATGCTTTGAATCGACCGCAGGAATTTTTTTTGCTCGATGGCGGCGAGCGGCAGTACCGCGGGCAGCTCGAAACGCAGCAGGCGCAGGGCGGTGTCGAAGTTTCGCAGCGCCCGGCCCCGGCGAAATGAGCGAAAGAATGAGCGAATGCCAAGCTCGGGATAATGGCGTTTAACGACGACTTTCAGGGTTCGGCCGGCAAGACGGATGGATTTAACGATGACAATATTCCGGCCCTGCTGTTTTATGATTCGGTCGGGGCCGATGAGCAGAGAATCCGGATTCGCAAGGCAGAGGCGCCATTGCTCCGGAGAGAAGGCGAATTGCGACAGGCCGGAGAGGACGGCCCTTCCCTTCCAGTTAAGTGGAAGTTTCAGCGGTGCGGTGAGGATATTTGCAGGTTCTTTTTGTTGGTCTGTACTCATAGACGAAGTATTTTACGCAAAGACAGGCAAAAGGTAAAATCAAAAGACCGGGAGGCGAGATAGCAACAAGGATGGTTTTGAGCGCTATTTTGGCATTGCGTTTGTGGGCTTTCGGTTTATACTCGGTTACAGTCAAAACCGTAGCTGCGGAGTGGCAGGTTGTGGATAAAAAGGGCAGGTATGTCTATGAGTGGCCGAGGCCGATGGTTACGGTCGATGCGGTCGTGTTCGCCCGCTCGGCCGGTGAATGGAAACTGTTGTTGGTGAAGCGCAAAAACGAGCCGTTTGCGGGCAAATGGGCGATACCGGGCGGTTTTATAGGCATCGACGAGGAATTGGAGGATGCGGTTGTGCGGGAATTAGCCGAGGAGACGGCCCTGACAGGGGTGAAGCTGGAGCAGATGCACACGTTCGGTACGTGCGGGCGGGACCCTCGCGGCAGACAGGTAACGGTGGCTTTTATGGGGATTGTCGAGCGTGGCGACAAAGAGGTTCGGGGCGGAGACGATGCGGCCGATGCGAGGTGGTTCGATATAGACGGTCTGCCGGAGGATATGGCGTTCGACCATAAGCAGGTGGCGGCGATGGCGTTGGAACGGCTGCAGGCGGCGGCTCATGAGCGCTGACTTAGCTGCTCGTTGAACATTCGAAGCTGGACATTGACGGAGCTGATGGCCCAGTCGATGTAGTGCAGGGAGTGAACGGGGCGGCGGTGTCTTTCGTTCATCAGGCCCCGGCGGACGACATTAAGAAATGTGCTGATGGCGTGCGGGCTGATTCTGAACGGGGCGTCGGCCCATTTTTTAAGCTGCTCGTAATCGGCGGAGAGTCTTTTGCTTCCTTTGAGCTGGGCGGCGGTAAGATAATCGCCGGGGTTGTATGCAAGCTGCAGGCCTTTAAGGCACATTATGAGGGGCTCGTAGTTTGCCCTTTTATCGAGCCGTATAAATTTGTACTGCTGGACGAGGGTTGTGGCGTGTGCGGGGGTTTTGTCGGCGATTTCGTCCTTTCCGAGGTACCATTTTCGTTCGCTTGTCCTTGCAAAAACAACTTCTTCGCCGAATTCGTTCCTGATGATTTCGTGGTGGCCGAGCCGGGACACCCTGACGCCGGTTACCTTCACCTCGGGGCCGCCGCCGAGCGCGAGCAGGCATTTGACAAAGCCGAGCGGCAGGGTTCTTTGTTTGTTAATCTGGTTTTTCCTGAGCTGAAAAGACAGATGGAGACTGTGTGGTTTAACATCATAGAATTCGGTGATTTCGCATATAAGCTGGTTGAGCAGCCAGGGGTCGGCGGTGGCGGGCCTCGACAGCTCGCCGGAGATATTCAGCCGACCCGGTGCGAACTCGAGAAAGCCGGTTCGCCGTTCGTCGCCGGTAGAGCCGGTGTGGTCGTCAATGTATCCGCCGAGCTTCCAGGAAAGGACATCGAGCTGAAAGTCGTGAAAATATCTGAAACCGTCATAGACGGGGTCTGTTTTTTCCTGAGCAGCCGGCTGCGGCTGGACGGCGTCGGCGCCGAGATTGCTGAACTCAATTTCACAGCCGAGCGGTACCAGACCGGGGTGCAGATTTGACCGGATATGGTCGAGATGGTCCTCGACGATACGTGAGTCGAAGATATTTTTTGCGGCACGGACGGCGTATTTGACGTAATCGATGAGGCCGTGTTTTTCGTAGGGAATCGACTGCAGGGTCTTTTGCAGGATTAATTTGACCGTGGGTGCATTTTCGTTGATGATTTGAAGGGCCGTGAGCAGACTGATTGAGCGTTTGAAATATCTTTCCGAGGTTCGCAGATGCTCAAGCTCAAACCGGTAGTGGTCCTGAATTTGTTCGTCGAGCCGATTCAGCAGCACCTGCTTAATAACGAGGGCGAGATAGTTGTCGATATAGCGCTCGGCGTGATAGTCTCCGTACAGGTGTTTTATGTCGGGACGAGGCCGGTCAAGCTCGTGCTGGAGATAGTAATCGCTGACGGCGTCGGCCCCGTAATGGCTGATAACAAGGTCGCGTTCGGTGGTGGCAAGAAGCTCTTTGTCTGCAAGCCGTTCAATTTGTGCATCGAGGGTTTTGTCGCCGGGCCTGGTTTTTTTCTGGATGAACTTATTGATACGTTTTCGCAGCCAGAGCTCATGAATGAGATTGACGTGGAACCTGTCTCTGAAGTGTTTTTTCATAGACTCGACGCATCCAAGATAGGCCTGTGTCCTGACGGGCCCGGTGGCCGTATTGACCCGAACGGCTTCGCGTTCGTACCTTCTTCCTTCGTATCTGTCGATTTCAGCCATAGCCGAATCGGGGACGCTGTGCACGACCAAGCCCTCGATTTTTGAAGACGCCGACGGGACGGCGTAGAAATAGACCTTGTCGGGACTGACTTTTCGGTATCCGCTCAACAGGGCGGGCTCAGCGAACAGGGTCTGGTTGCCGGTTTTGGCGGGCTTCCTGCTGAAGCTCAGACCGCTGACGGAGTGGAAGATTTTGGGGTCGCGTAGTGACCCGTAGATGAACAATCTGACTTTTTTTTGACTCATCATGCCGGCGTATATTGAATGCCGAATCAATTTCCTTTTCTAATCTGCCCGTGCACTTTCAGCAGCTCCCTGAAGGCGCGCAATATAACGCGCAGGTTCGCCCCGGTTTGTTTCCCCGCCTTTCTCGGGTAGTGGTGGACGGGTTTTTGCGCAATGGTGCAGCCGATTTTTGTGGCGCGGGCCAGGATTTCGGCGTCTATCAGGGCTCCTTCACTTGTCATAGTAATGTTATCAAAGATTTTGCGATTGAACAGCTTGAAGGCACAATCAATGTCTCTGATATTCATACGAAACAGCAGGCATACGAGTTTTGTCCAGAGCCAGCCGTTGATTTTTCGGATGATGGAGTCCTGTCGGCCCAGCCGGTAGCAACTGACGATATCATATTGTTCGGCCAACGGCAGCAGCCCGGGCAGTTCGGCGATGTCGAACTGGCCGTCGCCGTCGGTATAGAAGACGAGTTTTTTTGTAGCGGCCCTGAATCCGGACTTCAGGGCGGCTCCATATCCGCGATTGGTGTGATGGTGGACAACCTTAATGCGTTTTGTTTCGGCGGCTAAGCGGTCGGCGATTCGGGCGGTGTCGTCGGAACTGCCGTCATCGACGATGATAATCTCGAAGTCGGCGTCGAGCTTTTCCAGTACATCGAGGGCGCTGCGGGCGGTCCGTTCGACATTGTCCTGCTCGTTGTAACAGGGCAAAAAAACGGATATGGACGGGCCGGCGTGCGGTTCGGAACGGCTGTTTTGTTCTACGGGCTTCTCCCTGGTCACGGCTACCACCTTTTGTCCCGGAGGTTTTTGAGAGTCTTGACGAACTCGGTTCTGAGCTTATTATAATAGCTGACTTTTTCAGTGTCCTTCTGCCTTTCGGCAATACGCTGGAGGTGGTCGATGCTCGCAAGTGCGGCTACGGTTCTGAAGTGGATACCGCTCTGAGCGGCGTACTTTTGTTTGTTTTCGATAAAGTCCGCAAAGCAGGTCTCGTAAAACTCACCGGCGCGTTTCGCACAGGCCGGGATTCTGGCGTATCTGCTTATCAGATAGAGCGGTGTCCTGGAGGGTACGAGATTGAACGCCTCGATGGCCAATTCGAGACCCTGTTTTTTGGCGGCGGCGTCCCTACCGAAGAAAAACAGATTATTTGCGAGGATGAGGTTTTTGTGGTATTGGTTGGGATAGACGGTTTTCCCGTCGGCAATGCCGCCGAGGAGCCGTTTTCCCTTAGTGCTCCTGATGTCAACGAAGAGTTTCTGCTTGTCATTCAGGAAGGCAATCTGCCATTTCGGGTGGGCTTCGAGCGCTCTTACGAGCGGCTTGTCGAACTGATTGGCCGGCATAAGGGCGAGCCAGACGTGGTAGCCGATGAGCTTCTTATCGAGCCATTTGCTGATTTTACTGTAGTCTTTGGATGTAAGTTTGCGTTTTCTGATGGTGGCTTCCCTGACGATTGGCCCGCCGAACATAATTTCAGACCAAGTCAGGTATGCCTTGTAGTTGTAAGCGGCCTGCGCCCTGCCGTCCATAAAAAGCTGCAGTGGCGTTTTCCCGGTATTTGGGTCGGGCTGCTGGCCCCAGGCGATGAAGCCGCCTTCCGTCCAGTAGTTGAACATCTTTCCGGAGAGCTTGTTTTCCTTTATGAACCGGCAGACATAGAACGGCTTCATATGCGAGGCGGTCATTCTCATAAAGACCGAGGTCAGCCGGATGTCGGTGGGCCAGAGGTCGAGATAGACATATTTGAACCTTGCAGTCCAATAGCCGCCGAGGCCGGCGACGACAATGACGGCGAGGACGATGAAAAACCGCTGCAGGCCTGCGGTCATAGCCGGTACGGTGAGCCGGCCGGTTTTATAGAAGTTTACCGTAGAAGCGATGATTCGGGTCATTCGGTCGATGAACATCGCTATCAGCGGGCAGGCGGCGATTCCGGCAATGGGTATGAATCTTCTCGACCGCAGGGCCATATAAACCGTAAGTGCGGCGATAACCATCAAGGCAAGGTCGATTTTACCGAGTTGAAAAACGGGCGATTCCGGCTGGCTGTTCTGCGGACCGGGTTCTGGTGTGCTTTTTTCAGGGATGCGGGCATAAAAGGTTTTCCGTAACGAATCGAGCAGCCAGAACAGAATCGCCAGGCCGTTCACGAGATACGTTACGGCGAAAAGGTGTGTGTACTTCAGCTCGAGGTTGCGTTCATAGACTGGATGCCAAAGCCTTTTTAGATGGACGAACTGCTCAACGTACCACAGGGGCTTCTGGAAAGAGAACGGGTTGTAGATTTGGCTTATCAGGAGCAGGGCGGCAACCGCGGCTGCGATGACGAAGACGAGAGCTACCGGTGTGCTTTTGACTTTTTTCGAGACGAGCGAGGCGGTGATATGTGTTATGACAAAGGCGGGGATGATGAGGAATGGGTAGATATATCTTCCGGTAAAGCCGTGTTTGATATCTCCTGTGTAAATAGCAAAGAGCGCGACCAGAATGAGCAAATATATGAAGTGTATATTTTTGAAAACAGCGGCCCAGAGGACGGCGGTGAAAATAGCAGCGATGAACAGCGTTTCCGGACTTACGTCGGCAAGAGAAAACGAGATAAGCACGGCCCAGA
>CAZPDW010000101.1:0-7974 GCA_964585535.1 uncultured Pirellulales bacterium | reverse complement strand
TGATTGCGGAATTGACCACATTGGCATCCGCATCGATAAATAATCCGCCGCCCTGTTCGGCACCATTGTTCGAGATTATCGAGTTATGTATGTCGGCTTTGCCATTGCAGTAGATGCCGCCGCCGGTGGTCAGATCTTTTGCAAATCGGCTTCTTACACAGATGTTTTGTTCCATTGTGCTGTTAGAAATGGTGAGCCGGCCATCAGAGCAATAGATACCCCCGCCTTTGCCGACGAGAATGGGATAATCTCCGGCTGAACCTATGATATTATTGATTATTTTGCAATCGCGGATATCCAAGTTCCCATAGAAGCAGGATATACCACCTCCCAACTGCTTTGAAACATTGTTGCTTATGTTGCAGCGCTGCAGCACGGCGGTACCACCAAAGAGCGAAATTCCACCGCCATAAAATCTATAGAAACGAGCAAAGTTCCTATTCCAGCCGGTAAGCAGCGTCTTGTTTTCTGTAATTGTGCAATCGGCGATTTTTATGTTGCTCGAGGACGCCACGATGCCTGCGGGCTTAAGTGCAGCGGTATTTTCGCTTACCACGCAGTCGATGATATTCACGTCGCTGTAGAAGGCCTGGAGAGCAACGTTATTGCGAAGGATTCTGCAATTGGTTATATCAGCCGCACAGCCGACTTGGCAGGGGGATGTCGTGCCGAGCTTGATGCCTGTCCAGTTCCCGCTGATAAGGCAATCGATTATGGCCACATTGGAATCCTGAGCACCGAGGCCTTTGGATTGGTTGTCAACGATATTACAGCCGGAAATTATCGCGTCTGAGTCATCGAAGAAGAGGGCCTGTGAATAGTCTATATAAAAACGCTCCAGACCACAGGAACTTATTATGCAATTGGTGATTGTTGGAGAAGCACTGTGGCAGGCGATCGCATGGCCGGTTCCTTGTACCGGATAGGGCAAAGGCATGCAGAGTCCGCGTATGACTGTCAGGCCGGCTACGACCGAGTCCGGGCCTTCGCCGCTGTGAAAGTAGAAGGCGCGGTGGAAACTGGGGGACGAGGCGTTGCAATCGATGACGGTAGAAGCGACGGTGCAGGGGTCGTTGGGGTCTATTGAGCGGACGGTGATGGCTTTTCCGAGGTAGTCGATGTCGCGGTTGCCGTCGCCGGTATATGTGCCGGGGGCGAGGACAACGGTATCACCGTTGTTTGCGTTGTCGATGGCGGCCTGGATGGTTGGGTAGTCGCCGGCAGCATTGGGGTCAACGTGGATGGTCCTTGCTGCAAGGCAGGGACTGATTAGTACGAGAATTGTGAGTGCGAAAAGCACCTTTTTCATTATATAGCTTCTCCTTCGTATCCCCCCGGTTACGGTTTCATTCGAGAATGATTATACAGTAATTGTGAGGGCAAAGCAAGGGAAAAAAGGAAAAAAAAGGAAAAAAACTGGGGCCGGGTGATAAATTTGTCAAAGGCGGACGGGCAGAATTGACTTGACAGAAATGCTGCAAATAAATACAATTGAGTTACCTGACAGGCCTGCGAAAGCTGAAAGACAAGGGAAATGTTGCCGGTCGTTCAGGGGCGGTTAAGTTGGAAACCGTCCGAAGTTGCCGCTTCTGTGCCAATCGGAGGTGTTCGGTGCGTGTTTGGAGTATATTCGGCTGATGAGCAGCGAAGGCGAAACAACCGATTTGTCGCAAAAGAGCCGATTGCGGCGTGGGCTAGGCGAGGATTCGGCCTGGGCCCGGCTAACGGCTAAGTATCTCCGCGACCTTCCCCGGCAGCTCGATGGCATCAGGGACATATTAGAGCTGCGAGATTACGGCAAGGTCAAAACTCACGCACATCGTATCAAAGGCACCTCAGGCACTTACCGGCTTGAAACCATCTCCAGGGGCGCCGAACGGCTCGAACGCTTAGCCGAAAGCCGTAATCCGGACAAAATCGCCGCCGGCATAAACAACGTCAAACAATTAGTCGAGCTGGAGGCCGCAAGATTTTCTCCCGCCGCAATCCCACAAGACAGCCACGAAAGGAATCAAGATGGCTGATTTCGTCCCCCTGGTACTTACCGTCGATGACGACCCGCACCTGGTTTCTCTGATAGAGCATAACGTGCGGTCCTGGGGGTACAAGCACTATGGCGCCGCCGGCCCCGCCGATATGTGGCGGCAGCTCGAGGCGGTAATACCAAGTGTTGTTCTGCTTGACGTTGTATTGGGCGAGACCGACGGCATCACTCTGATAGCCGAAATCAACCAGCGTTTTACCAGTGTGCCCGTGATAGTCATCACTGCTCACGCAACGATTGAAACGGCGGTAAAAAGTTTGAAAAGCGGCGCCTACGATTTTATTTGCAAGCCGCTTGATTTTGACCGGCTTCATATCGAAATCGACAAGGCCGTTAAACAGCATCGTCTCTCGCTTCAGGTCGAGGCCCTGCAATCCGCCACGCGGCGCACTGACTTCCACGGTATGGTCGGTCGAAGTGAAGAAATGCGCAAGGCCTACCGGCTCATCGAAACCGTAGCCCCTACCGGTGCGTCCGTCCTTATTCTCGGCGAAACAGGCACGGGCAAGGAGCTTGCGGCACGTGCGATACACCAGTGCAGCAGGCGAAGTGACGGGCCTTTCATCGCGGTCAACGCCCCTGCTATTCCTCACGAGCTTATCGAAAGCGCCCTGTTCGGCCACGAAAAAGGCGCCTTCACCGGCGCTCACGAAAAACACATCGGTTTTTGCGAGCAGGCCGACGGGGGTACACTGCTGCTCGACGAAATCTGCGAGATGGACTACAACGTTCAGGCCAAACTGCTCAGGTTTCTCGAAAACCACGTAATACAAAGGGTCGGCGCAAAATCCTCAAAGTCCGTCGATGTCAGGGTTATCGCTGCGACCAATCGCGACCCCGCCGAGCAAATACGCAACGACAAGCTGCGAAAGGATTTCTATTACCGCCTGAGTGTCGTCAGCATTGAGCTTGCCCCGCTGAGAATGCGGCGCGGCGACATCGCCCTGCTGGCGCGGTACTTTCTCGACCTCGATTCGGCCAAGTACGGCAGGAATATGAACGCTGTTTCGCCTGAGGCGATGAGAATGCTCGAAGCTTACGACTGGCCGGGCAATGTTCGCCAGCTTGAACATCTCATCGACCAGATAGTCATTACCAATAACGCCGCCGAGATAAGAGCCGAGATGCTGCCGGCCAAAATCAGCGAAGCGTTATCCAAACGTCCACCAACCGAAAAGGCAGGACCTGACGTTACCGCCGCTGCAACCATCCCTTCTATCGAGCAGATGGAGCACAACCTTATCCTCACGGCCCTTAAATTGAATTCCAACTCGGTGCCTGATGCAGCAAGGCAGCTCGGCATAAGCGAAGCGACACTCTACAGAAAGCTCAGGAAATACGGCCTGTCACGCTCCTTCGTGGACCGGCACCGCTGATGGCTTTTCCGCCATCCGGGCCGTTATTGGCTCAGCCGCCGGCTGATGGTGGGCACAGAACGAATTTGCTGCCGTCCGGGACCGATTCAACATTCCTCACAAAGAGCAGAAAGTTTTTTCCCGGCAACCGACATGCTGCACCAGCCGGCAAACGGCCCCGGAATGTACGATTAAACGGGGGAAAATTCACCTGCTGAAAAGTTATGTTTTGTAACATTCTGCAAATAAAACACTTAGCGTAAATAATTTTATTTGATAAAATGATGAATTCTCTTGACACGATACAGGGTAATTTCCTAAACTACGCTTTGTTTGACTTTGTGAATGTGAACACAAGTTCGTAAAGCTTCGTAACGATATTATGAGATACCACAGGGTTTCTGACGAGACTGTTCGCCGGCTGCCGCGTTACCTGCGGGGTCTGATGCTGCTTGCCGAGCAGGGCAGGCGGAATGTATCCAGTCATTCTCTGGCGGATTTCGTAAACGTCAATCCCTGGCAGATAAGAAAGGACTTCTCGTGCTTTGGTGACTTCGGTACTCGCGGCGTCGGCTACAACATTGATAAGCTCGCAAAACATATCAAGAAGATTCTGAAGCTGGATGTTGTCAAT
This sequence comes from uncultured Pirellulales bacterium, assembly GCA_964585535.1. Classification (GTDB taxonomy): domain Bacteria; phylum Planctomycetota; class Phycisphaerae; order Sedimentisphaerales; family Anaerobacaceae; genus JAUVYV01. Next base: position 3,941 of record CAZPDW010000101.1, on the reverse strand, counting down.
AAGGCAGCCCTTGTGGGCGTGGGCAACCTCGGCTCGGCTGTTCTTGCCTATCCGGGATTTAAACCCTACGGCTTTCACATTGCCGCCGCCTTCGACAACGACCCGGCAAAAATAGGTAAAACAGCAGGAACGGTAAAGATTGAAGATGTCTCGAAAATTCGAACACTAAGAAAGCGAGGTATCAATCTTGCTATTGCTGCCGTACCGGCAAGTGCCGCTCAGCAAACCGCCGAGATGCTTGTTAAAGCCGGCGTGAAGGGTATTTTGAATTTTTCGCCTACGCATATTACAGTGCCAAAAAAGGTTAAGGTCATAACAATTAATATCGCTATAGACCTCGCTCGCCTGCCTTACTATATACCCGCGGGCTGAGCAACCGGCTCTAAAGTGAGGAAGATTAAGCTATGGAAGCTGTTTTCACAAGCGATTTGAAGCCGATGCTCGATGCCGTCAGTGAGCAGATGGAGCTTTACGTGCCGAAAAAAAGCGGTGAGTTCTATGTATTCAGCAAGTACGACCCTTCGGCCGGGCAGACCGTCGAGTTCAATAACATCCGTGCCTGTACGCCGGTTAAGGATTTTCTTTTTCCCGTGCGGGAGTTAGCGGCGATATACCCTGGGTCGATTGACCCACAGCAGGTCAAGCCCTTTGCTATTTTCGGCCTGAAGGATTGTGATATTCGGTCGATTGAAGTGCTCGATAAAGTCTTTATTGAAGATGATTTCGAGGACCCGTTTTACGTGAAGAGGCGGGAAAAGATGTTCATAATCACCTCGGACTGCTTCGAGCCGGGCGAGAGCTGCTTCTGCAACGTGATGAGTGGTAAGCCCTTTGCAGACAAGGGCTTCGATTTGAATATCTCGCAGGTTCAGGGCGGTTTTATCGTCGAAACCGGCTCTGAAAAAGGCGGCGAATTCGTAAAAAAACATTCAAATATTTTCAAAAACCTGCCGGAAAACGCGCTGGATGAGCGGAAAAACAACAGGGAAAAAACAGAAAAACAGCTTGCCGAGCAAAATTTCGATATGAAATTTGATTGTCCGGTCAGGGAGATTTTTGATAACAGCGAGGACTCGGATGTCTATGACGTCGAGGCAAAGACCTGCGTCGAGTGCCAGGCGTGCACACGAATATGCCCGACCTGCCACTGCTTTTATTTGTACGATACGAAGCAGAAAGAGTATTTTGCCAAGATGAAGATGTGGGACAGTTGTATGCGTTGGGCGTACGCCGAGGTGGCCGGCGGTGCAAACCCCCGCAAGGTATTGGGCGATAGAATCAAGCATCGCCTGATGCACAAGTTTGTCTATTTTTTAGACCGGTACGGCCTTAAAATGTGCATCGGCTGCGGCAGGTGCGTCGATGCCGAGGCGGGCAAGGTTGATATAAGAGAAATTATGAAAAAGCTCTACGAGGAAATGAAAGACAGAGACAGCACTCGAGCCGGGGTAGCAAAATGAGCGAAAACCCATACCAGCCGATAGACAGTGAAATTGTGGATATAATAGACGAGTCATCGACAATCAAGAGCTTTGTCGTTGCGACGAGCGAGCCGGTTTCGTTTCGTACCGGCCAGTTTGTCGAGCTGACGCTGCCCGGCGAGGGCGAGGCGCCGTTTACGCCGTCCTCGTCACCCGCTGACACCGAGAAGATGGAAATAAGCATTATGAATGCGGGGCGGGTAACGAATTTGCTTCACAAGTGCGAAAAAGGGCAGAAGGTCGGTATTCGCGGGCCGTTTGGCAACGGCTACCCGGTGGATGACTTTGTCGGCAAGGACGTCTATATCGTGGGCGGCGGTGTCGGCTTAGCACCGATTCGGTCGCTGTTTTTGACGCTTGTGGACAGAATCAGGGATTTCAAAGGCGTTGTTTGCAGGTACGGTGCGAAAAGCCCCGAAGATTTCATTTACAAAAAGACACTGTTCGGTGAGTGGCTGAAAATCGACGGCGTCGATATCAAGCTGACCGTCGATAAGGCCAACGGCGACTGGAAGGGCAACGTGGGTGTCGTTACGACGATACTTAACCCCGGCGACGTCGATATCAAAAATGCGGTTGCCGTGGTGTGCGGGCCGCCGATTATGATGAAGTTTGCAACGTTGAAACTGATGGAGTTCGGCTTTGCCGACAAGCAGATATACCTGTCTATGGAAAAGAATATGAGCTGCGGCATCGGCAAGTGCGGCCATTGTATGATTGGAAAATACTACGTGTGCAAGGATGGGCCGGTCTTTACCTACGACCAGATAAAAGAATATCCGAAAATTTGGGAATAATGGTTCGAGCCGACCGACGGTTGACTTTATTAAATTTCTTGTGATACTTGCAATCAGAGAAAAAATATGAGTGCAAAACTAATAATAGACCTGGCAAAGTGCCGGCTTCAGGAAGAATCGGGTGTGCAGTGTTCTTACAAGCACCATCCTGCAAATCGCGGGATAGATGCGCTGCTCGAGATGATACGTTTTGCACTGATATGCCGAAGGTGCGAGTCGGCGCCGTGTATAAAGGCGTGTCCCCAGGGCGCTTTAGAGAAGGTCAAGACCGAAAAAGACGACTACGGGATACTCAAACGCGCAAATATGCTGTGTACGGGCTGCGGCTGTTGTGCGATTGCCTGCCCGTTCGGGACGATTTACACCGACTTGATTGTCTATCCGAGCAGCGTCTGCGACCTGTGCAGGGGCCGATTGGCGCCGGGTGAAAAACCGTTGTGCGTAGAGACCTGCACCGACGGCAGCATAGATTACAAAGAGGTCGATGTTGAAAAAGAGGATGATTTGACAGAGGTCTTCGAGGGTATCGCCGTGCGGGTCAAGGGCGGCCAGCTCTGGGAGCCGATGCTCAGGGAGCCCGGCAACGCGCGTGCCTGACAAAAAAGTAAGGAAAACTTTAAGATGACTGAAGCGTTCTGGATACCGTTTTGGATTCTGGTCTTCCCGGGATTTTTGTTTACGCTTGGGCTGGGGCTCGTGGCAAGTTATCTTGTGCGCAAGGTAAGTGCACTTGTTCAGTATCGCGTCGGGCCGCCCGTAATGCAGCCCTTCTACGACATTATGAAGCTGCTGGGCAAGGAAATCCTGATACCGCAGGATGCCCAGCAATTCGTTTTCAAAGCAGCTCCGCTTATCGGCATGGCCGGTGTGCTGCTGCTATCAACGATGTTGGGAGTCAATGCGCTCTGGCCCGAGAGGACTTTTGTGGGCGATATCATCGTGGCTATTTACCTTATGGTTCTGCCGTCGCTGGCGTTGATACTCGGCGCGAGTGCATCGGCCAGCCCGCACGCGGCTGTAGGGGCCGCTCGCGAAATGAAGTTAGTAATGAGCTACGAGCTTGGACTGGTGCTGGCCTTTGTGGTGGTAATCATAAGGACGGGCGGGACGCTGAGCTTAGCTGCAATCGGCGGGCAGGCGCCGGTTATAGGTATATCCAATTTCATCGCATTCGCGGTCAGCCTGCTGTGCATACAGGCAAAGCTCGGCTATGTCCCGTTCGATATTGCCGAGGCGGAAACCGAGCTTGGCGCCGGCGTTTTGATGGAATATTCCGGGCCGCTTCTGGCGGTGTGGGAAGTTATGCACGCAATGATGCTTGTCGCTCTGCCGATGTTTTTGGTTATGGTTTTCTTGGGCGGCTTCGGTGCGGGCGGCCTGGGCCTGCTCGGGGGCGTATTGAAATATGTACTCGTACTGGTATTGATTATCCTTATAAAGAATACCAACCCGCGGGTGCGGATTGACCAGGCAATGAAGTTTTTCTGGGTCTATTGCGGCATCGCGATGGTAGTTGCCGTTGTTCTTGCGACAATCGGTAACATTTACGGCATCGCCCGGCTTTAAGGTGAATTTATGAACTGGATAAGATGGTTAAAAAAATCGCCCTGGGTATTTCACGTCAACACCGGTGCATGCAACAACTGCGACATCGAAATCGTTG
>CAZPDW010000100.1:7783-8058 GCA_964585535.1 uncultured Pirellulales bacterium | reverse complement strand
CCATCTATGCCTGTCCACCACTCGCGCAGAATGGTGCCTGTGCCACCGCCTCCGGTGCCGGTGGTGAAGCTCCAGATGCTACCCGTAGTCGTACCCTGAGCGTTGACCTCGTCGATGCGCCAGTAGTAGGTCGTGCTGTTGGCTATTGTACCGGGGTCAAAGGTCGTCGCAGCTTGGTTGCCCTGGAACTCGCCTGAATCCGGTGTCGAGTCGGTGCCGAAATAGACATCGTGTGATGTCGCTCCCGTTCCTGCCGTCCAGCTAAGGTCAACATC
>CAZPDW010000100.1:0-7773 GCA_964585535.1 uncultured Pirellulales bacterium | reverse complement strand
TCAACGCTTTGATTGGTTGCACCGTTAGCCGGACTCGGATTACTTGCCTGGCCCGGAGGCTGTGGGCCGCTCTCGAAACCGGTCACTGTCACAACGCTCTGGCCGGGCACGGTCACGCTGACCGCGCCGCCGGAGACGGCGAAGTTGCCGATGTATGCATAGTTCTCGGTGCTGCTCGAGCGATAAACGTCGCAGTCGCTCACCGAAGGACTACTCGGCAGAGTAATGTCAACCGGATAGCTGGTCGTGGTCATGTTGACCAGCACGACGGTAACCCGGCCATCGCTGCTGTGCACATAGCTGCTGACATTGATGCCATTGTCAGCATCCAGGTAGTGACTACCGCCGTAAAGACTCAATCCGCTCTCGTTAAACGTGGCGGCGACGCGTCTGGCGCCGGGACGGATATACCGGGCGAACTGCTTCCATACGCAGTACTTCGGGCTCTGCGTTGGGTCGCTCACTTGGTTCTGGCCGACCAGACAGTGCTCGCTCAGGCTTGTGTCCGCGAACTGCCAGTACAAAAATGCGCTCTCGTGGCCGTATGTGCTCTGGCAGTGCAGGTCGTAGGCCAGATCAAGCGAGCCGGGCCAGTCGTACCAGTGCCCGCCCATCTCGGAGTTCCAGACCTGCTTGCCGTCCGCCCCCACGCCGTTGTGCATGGTCTCGCTACAGCCCCAGTCGGCCCAGTCGATGCTGGGATGCGCGTCAATGCCGTCCCAGTGGCCAGCGAACATCTCCGCCCGCTCTGCCGTGGACGCGCCATAGTTGTGGGTGTAGATGTCCAGGAAGTCGATAAGCGTCGAGTCCGTGTGATACTTGACGGCCTGTATGCCATCTGTCTGCCACATCAGCGCCCAAGGGGACTCTGGCGAATCACCGATATTGGCGTTGTGCGGCCCCATGATCTTGATGTGGTCCAGCTCGCTGTGCAGTGAGAACTCGTCCTTGACCGCCTTCAGGGCGTTGGCGTACACGTTGTAATCCATCGTCGAGCCGCTGCCGCCCTCGGTACCCTTGGTCGCCTGGGCCAGGTGGTACAGTGTGCAGCTGTTGAACGGGTTCTCGTAGCCAACCTCGTTCTGGAGAGTTAGCCCGTAGATAGGCACGCCTGCGTGCTGCTCGAAGCCGTAGCAGAGTGCCGCCAGGTAGCGCGAGCAGTACTGGTAGCGGTCCTGCTGGTAGATGCCGGTGTCCCACGTGCCACCTGCGCTGCAGCACATGTCGCAGTACATGATCACCGGTGTGCCGCCTTCGCCGTCAATGTACGTACCCGTCGGCGCCTTGGCCCAGTGCGGAACAGACCAGATGCTCGGCAGGATCTTTACCCGCTCCGGCTCCAGTGCGTTCTGGCTCAGCCAGACGGCCAGGTCGTCCGAGTACCGGAACCGTGAGGTCTCGAAATCGAACTGCGCCGCGTCGGTGGCCAGGTTCCCGGTCAGGGGTAACTCCGGGCCCTCCAGGGTGCCGCCGGACGCCACAAAGATGCTCGGATGCACGTGCAGCCGCAGCAGGTTATTACCGACATCGCGGTAGGCCGTCCGCCAACTATCCCAGGTGTAGCAACTGTTAGACAAGGCATGCTCGTCCGGATAGAGGCACGTGCCCCACCCCTCTATGATCTGGTACTGAAGGTTCTCATTGACAGTTACCGTCAACGCCTGCGCCAGGACGGTGAATGACACGACAAGCCCCAACACTAAAAGAGCAGCCAAGTAAAACTTTCCCTTAAACATATTCTGTCCTCCTTATAAGAAGCCAAAGATAATTTTCAAAACAACTCAAAAGGAATTCTGCCTGAAACCGTGTTTATGTCATTCTCACCTCCTTTGCACCGTTGTGCCAAATTTTTACAGAGCCCATTGGTTCCATCGATTTATGTTTATCACGCACTGAGTGTGTGGTTGTCAACGGCAACGATTGAAACGCTGAAAATCGAGAAATGCCCGCCCCGGCTGCCTCGCCAGGCGGCGATAGTGCGAGCGTACCACCCGCCCGGCTTCGCCATCTACCCTTTCCTTCATGGCTCATATTCCACCTCCATGAGGAATCCACAGATACACCGCGCAACGGCTCTGCGTGCGTACCGCAAGCGTTCGGCTGAAATCGACCGGGCAGAAAAACCGGGTGCGACTCCTCTTTCAAACCGATGTCATTTATAAAGGCAACCTGTGCCTTGTCAAGGAATTTTTTTGCTTTTTTTCAATTTTTTAGGGGTGACCCGTCTTTTAGATGGACTCTGACGGGGAGTTGTGTGTTTAGGGCGGATGTGGTATAAAGTCGGCTGCCGTGTGAATGTCCCCTGCGGAAATGTCGGGGTTTAAGGGTGGAGTTGCCGCATTGTATACCCTTAAGGGTATACAATGCCCGCGAATAAAGCCGTAACTGATTATTTTTAAGTTACTTACCCGCGGATAAACGGGAAAATTCAATTAAGGCCGGTATAATTATATTGCACAAAGGAGCGAACAGATGGGGTTGAAAATAAAGCGGTGCGCCGAGAACCCGATAGTGTGGGCGGGGTTGTATGACTGGCGGAAGTGTGTGACGTTAAATCCCGGTGTGATTTACGACGAGGGGCGTTTTTTTATGTACGAGCGGACGGCGGGGCAGCTTCGGCCTTTCCACTGCTATGTCGGGATGCTCGAGAGCGAGGACGGCATTCATTTCCGGCACGTTAAAGATGAGCCGGTATTGACGCCTGAGATGTGCGGCAGCAAATACGGCAGCGTGCAGGACCCGCGTGTGGTTAAGATTGACGGCTCTTACTATATGACGTTCGCTTTTCGCCCTTATGCCTGGAGCAGCAATCCGACGGGTCTCGGCGTGCCGGAGTCGCACCAGGTAGAGTATCCGGGCTTTAGCGGCAAAGACGAGGACAATCAATCCCGTTCGGCAATCGCGATATCGACCGACCGCGTGAGCTGGCGGGTGCACGGCTGGGTCAATCCGAAGGATATCGACGACAGGAACGTGATATTATTCCCGGAGAAAATCAAGGGCAAATACGCGGTATTGCGCCGGCCGAGCGGGTTTGTGAGTACACAGGCGCAGCACAGCGGCTCGGCGCCGAGTGTGCAAATAAGCTATTCGGATGATATGCAGACCTGGAGCGAGCCGCAGGTCGTTATTCGCCCGCAGTACAAGTGGGAGGACAACCGCATCGGCGGCTCGACCCCGCCGATAAAGACCGAGCACGGCTGGTTGGTGTTTTATCACGGCGTCGAGAATGTGTATCCGCCGACCAGGCGCGTGATATACCGGATGAGTGCGATGATGCTCGATTTGGCCGAGCCGACGAAGGTTTTAGCGAGATGCCCGGAGCCGATAATGGAGCCGACGGAGTATTACGAGAAGTTCGGGCTGTATCTGCCGGACGTTATTTTCCCGACGGCTGCGGTGGTTAAGGACGGGTTGGTCTATATCTATTACGGTGTTTGTGATACGGCGATTGCGCTGGCGACAGTAGGGCTTGACGAGCTTATCGAATATGTAATGTCGTATCCGGTGAAAAGTTGACAGCGGAGGTATTAGCGTGACGGGGACAGTGCGGAGCTTGGCTAATCCGTTGTGTGAAACCGGGGAGTGTCCCTTGTGGAACGAAGCCGAGGGCCGGCTGTACTTCGCTGACATAACACGATGCAGAATATGGCGATATGACCCGGGCACAGGTAAATCAGAGCTTTATTGGGCCGGCGATATGCAGGTGGGTGGATTGCTGTTTTGCACCGACGGCGGGATGCTGCTTTTTACGGACAAGGGCGTTTTCAAACGCGGCGCCGGGGGTGAATTGACAATGCTGTACGATGTCGGGCTGGCGGCAGACGAGCGGTTTAACGACGCTATTGCGGATACGCACGGGCGGGTTTTTGCAGGGACGATGAAGCAGACCTGCCGGGACGGCCGGCTGTTTCGTTTTGAGCGGGGCGCCGAGCCGGTCCGTGTGCTCGATGGGCTTGGAATATCGAACGGTATGGGCTTTTCGTTAGATGGGAATTACTTCTACCATACGGATTCGGTGCCGCGGGCTATAACCCGGTACAGGTATGATGCGGCGACCGGACAAATACGCCAGGGCCGGCTGTGGTATAAGTCGGACAGTGAGGATGAATGTCCGGATGGGATGACGGTGGATAGCGAGGACTGCATCTGGGCTGCGTGCTGGGGCGGGGGGCGCGTGGTTCGGCTCGATGTGAACGGCAGGGAAATTCTGGGGCTGCCGGCCCCTGCGGTGCAGGTATCGAGTTTGACTTTCGGGGCGGCAGATTATAAAACCGTTTACATTACCAGTGCTGCAAGAGGTGCACTGGATTTGGAAACGGGTCGTGATGAGAAGGGGCGCTTTTTAGGCGGATTAGTGTATGAGATTAAGACGGATGTTGAGGGGCGGGCTGAAAACTTGGCGGATTTTTGACAAAGCAGGTTTAATATGGCAGGTGCAGAGAACAAATGGGTTGTCGGCATAACGGATTATATCCAGCCGCCGGCGGATATTGAGCAAAAAGCGTTTGCCGAGGCTCAGTTTCGTTTTTTGCCGGACTGGCGCGAGGGCAATGCACAGGCCGAGCAGTGGCGGCGAGTCGATGCGCTTCTTGCGTGGCACCTGCAGATAAACAGCCGGGCGGCTGAGCTGCTCGACAGGTGCAAAATTGTGGTGCGGTACGGCGTGGGTTATGACACCGTTGATGTGAACGCCCTGGCTAAGCGCGGTATCCCTTTTTGCAATACGCCGGATTACGGAACCGAGGAAGTGGCGGATACCGCCTGTGCGATGGTTCTTGGGATAGTTCGCAAAGTCTGGTTATACGACCGGGCGGCGGGGGGGTATGCTGAGGGGACGTGGCAGGAAAATTTGTTGCGGCCTCACGAACGCACGAATACGCTGACGGTCGGTATAATCGGCGTCGGGCGAATAGGGACGGCGGTGGTCAACCGGCTGAAGCCGTTCGGTTTTCGTATTGTCGGGTACGACCCGTATCAGCCGTCGGGCCAGGAAAAAGCGGTGGGATACGAACGGCTGGGACGGCAGGACGAGCTTTTGGAGCAGGCGGACATTGTGACGATTCACTGTCCGCTTACGGATGAGACACGGGGGATGATTGACGATGAGTTTTTTGGCAGGATGAAAAAGGGCTCTTCGCTGGTTAATACTGCCAGGGGGGGCATAATTGATGGTCTGGATTGTCTTCAGCGGGCGCTGCGGAGCGGCCGGCTGGCGTGTGCGGGGCTGGATGTGCTGCCCGATGAGCCGCCGAAGGAACATTCGCTGCTGCGCGAATGGCGGGCCGACGAGCAGTGGCTGCGGGGCCGGCTGATTATCAATCCGCACGCCGCATATTATTCCGAGCAGGGCTGGTACGAGATGCGCTACAAGGCCGCCGAGACGGCGAGGATGTTCTTGGAGCACGGTAAACTTCGAAACGTCATAGAACCGCAATCAAAGTGAAATCAGGGAGCGAAATTGTGAGACGGGCGATTATCACGGGCGAAAAAAGGATAGAAGTTACGGATGTTGACGAGCCGGTACCGGCACCGGATGAGGTAAAGCTGAAGGTGCAGTGGTGCGGCATCTGCGGTTCGGATGTTTTAGAGTATTTGCATCCTGATGGTTTTTCACAGTGTCTCGGCCACGAGTTTGCGGGGACCGTCGTCGAGACGGGCGGCAGCGTTGCGAATGTGAAGTGCGGCGACACAGTGGCGGCCTATGCTTATGATGCGAAGGGTTTTTCCGATTATGCACTGGCGCCCGCAGAGCACGTTGTTGTCCTGCCGGAGTCGGTTTCGCCGGAGCAGGGCGCCCTGGTCGAGCCGGTGACGGTGGTTTTGACTGCCCTGAGGCACTGCGGATTTCTGGCGGGTGACAATTGTTTTGTCTCGGGCTGTGGCAGTATCGGGCTGATTGGAATTGAGCTGCTGCGGGCGTTCGGCGCGAGAAAAATAATAGGCAGTGAGCCAAACGCTTATCGTCGTGAAATGGCGATTCAACTCGGAGCGGACGTCGTTATCGACCCGTCTTGCGAGCCGGTTGAGCAGGCGGTTCTGCGGGCGGTCGGCGACAAGGTGGATTTTTCGCTCGAATGCGTGGGCGCCGGCAAGAGCTTATTGAGCTGTATGCGAGTGACGCACGTGGGCCGGATGGTCTGTGCCCTGGGTTTGACGCCGCAGCGGCTTGACGTCTCCAGTTACGATTTGTTTTTGAACAACGTGAAGGTCCAGGGTTCTACGCCTTACGATTTTGGTTTATTTGAGGCATCGGCCCGGCTGATAGCGGACGGCGGGATAGAGCCGATGCGGATAGTAACACACCGTTTCGAGCTTGAGCGAATCGCCGAGGCATTCGAGTTAGCGGCCTCGCGGGATAGTTCCGCTGTGAAGATTCTTGTGCGTTGTGCTCACCGATGAGCCGGGCAAGCTGGCAGGTTTTCACGCCGGGCGGGGCAACTGGGTCAGCGAAAAATATCAAAGAAAAGACAAAACCGTAGCAAAACGGTAACGTTTGCGCCGTAAAATTACTCCTGTAGAAAAGAAGATTTTTGTGTTAATTTATTTTTGAAAGGAGCGAATTATGGAACGGTGCAAAAGTATAACAATTCTTTTTTTGCTGGTGATGGGCCTGGTTGCGGCCCAGGCGGATGCTAAGCCGGCGAACGTGCTGCTTCAGGACGGAATATATGCCGAGCAGACCAAAGGCGACATCGAGGGGGCGATGAAGATTTACGGGCAAATCATCGATGATACGAGCGCCGAAAGGCCCTACATAGCCGAGGCGATGTATCGATTGGGGATGTGTTATGTCAAGAAGCAAAACGAGGTCGAAGCCAGGGTGCTGTTCGAGCGACTCGTCAGCCAGTTCAGCGACCAGGCCGAGGTTGTCTCGAAGGTCCGGCCGATGCTCGATGAGATGACCGAGCCGGACCTGGCGGCGCTGATGCCGGCCGATACCAAAATATACTTGGAGATAGGCGAGCCGGGCAGGCAGGTAGAAACGCTCTTGAAAATGCTTCAGGGGACACCATTCTCGAATCCTTTAGCGATGATTGGAGCAGGCCAAAAAGGCGGCGGCAAAAGCCCCGGTGATATTATAGGGGCACTTTTGAATCCGAGTATGATGGCCGAGTTCAAGAAGATAAAGGGCCTGGCTGTGGGGATAACGGAGGTCAGGCAGAACAACCCGCCGATGGTCGCGGTGCTTTATCCCGGCAAAAGCGATGCCCTGCGCGGGATAATCGTAGCGGCTCTCGGCGTGGTAGGCCAGCCCGCTGAGCCGATTGACGGGATGCAGACGGTGACGATACAAGGCGGCATCGGCGCCGCCTACGATGATACGGTCGTAATCGTGGCTATGCCGGTCGAGCTGCTGGCTGAGACGATTAACAGATACAAGGCGGTTAGCTCTTCGCCGTCTCTGGCGAGCAGCAACAAGATGTTCTCGAAGCTGAGCAGAAAGTTCCGGCAGAGAAATACTTTTACGCAGTGGATTGACGTCGGCGAAACTTACAAGGCAATAGCCCGGCTTAACGTCAATAACCCGCAGATGGAGCTGGTCAACGGGATAATGGATTTTAACGGTATCGAGGATATTGTGTTTTATAATGTTCTCGAAGAGACGGCTGTTACCGACGAGACGATAATAAACTTCAAGGCATCTCAGCAGTCTCTGGCCTATGGTATGCTTCGGACGCCGCCGCTCGAGCGCAGCGGCTTTGCGTCGGTACCGGCCAATGCGGTGGCGGTTGCGAGTATCGCTCTGGGCGAGTCGAGCGGCGGGCAGGC
>CAZPDW010000099.1:0-8195 GCA_964585535.1 uncultured Pirellulales bacterium | reverse complement strand
TCGAGTTTTTAGTTTTTGGTTTTGATTTTTGATTTTTGATTTTCTTATGTGTCGCGGCCCATTTGAGAATGTCCGGCACAGGTTTCAGTTTCAATGTCAGTTGTTGTTCTGATTTTTTGATTTTCCACCCTGCTCGGCGAACAGGGGTATAATCCGCCACGGCCGCCGCCATAATAAGACAGTCGCACCCGCCGAAATATCTCTTGACCGCCGCAGACATCTGGGCCGCCGTCTCCACGCGGATAACTCTTGCACCGGCGGGCTTGCGGAGCCGGGTTGGTGTGGTTACCAGCGTCACCTTATGGCCTGAACGAACCGCCGCACGACCGAGGGCGAAGCCCATCCGGCCGCTGCTTGCGTTGGAGATGAAGCGCACCGGGTCTATGTACTCGCGTGTGCCGCCCGCTGTAACGAGAAAGTGCATCGTACCAAACCAAAGACTCACAACTAAAAATGTTTTTTCCTGCGTTTGATTTTCGATGCGATTTTGTCAATCGCCTCTAAGATGACCTCCGGCTCGGCCATCCTGCCCATTCCCTTGGCACCGCTGGCCAAGCGACCTTTTTCAGGGCCTATAAGTTCGACACCGGCCGCCTGAAGCGACTTGATATTTCGCTGAACGGCCGGGTTGGCCCACATCTTCTCGTTCATCGCCGGCGCAAAAAGGACCGGTTTCCGCCAGCAGACACAAAGAACCGTGCTGAGCAAATCGTCGCATATCCCGTTGGCCGCCTTGCCTGTGATGTTCGCCGTCGCCGGCGCCACCACCACAATCTGCGCCCAATCAGCCAGGCCTATGTGCCCGATTTTGTACTGTTCCGGCGCCTGCCACAAGGACGTGTAAACAGCCGAGCCCGTCACTGCTTCAAGGCTCTTGGGCCCCACAAACCGCCGCGCGTTGGCCGTCATCACCGTCTTGACCTTCGCACCGGCGCAAACCAGCCGGCCTGCAAGCTCAACCGCCTTGTAAGCGGCTATGCCCCCGCTTACACAAAGCAGAATCTTCACTCCGCTGAGTTTTGTCGTTTTCCCAGCCATCGATAATCACCGATGATTTACGAACGCCGATTACCGGATATCGTAAATCCTAAATCCCAAATCAGTTCATTGTTGATTGATAAAAAGCCGATTCCCAAATCGTAAATCAGAAATCATAATGCACTTATTGCTTTTGCCCTTATGCACTTTTGCACTAACCTGACTTGGGACGGTCGATATCGCTGGAATCGTAGTCTATAGTTATCTTGTCCCGTCTGATTTCTTCGACGACTATCTCGAGCTGTGTCATACCCTCGGCATCCTCAATCAAAGGCCTGGAGCCCTGCATCAGCTCGGTCAGCCGTTTCTGAACCAGTGCCGTCAGCTTAAACTTGCCGCCGACCTTTTTTGCCAGTTCCGTACTTTTAAGCGCATCTATCATTGCTTTCTACTCCGATTCTTTTTCAAAATTTCCCTGCTGCGGTTTTTGCAGCCGGGCCCTTTTAATAATCTGCACGACCTCGTTCACCGCTTCGCCCAAATCTTCGTTTATGACCATATACTGGTAATACTGCCAGGCAGCCGCTATCTCACTTCCGGCCTCTTCGAGTCGTTTTTGTGCCGTCTTCTCGTCCTCTCTGCCCCGCCCGGCCATTCGCTCGGCAAGCTCTCGCTGCGTCGGTGCGAGAATGAATATCATCACAGCGTCGCGATATTCCGCCTTGACCTGTTTTCCGCCCTGCACGTCAATTTCCACTATCGCGGTCTTGCCCGCCGCCAGCGCCTGCTCGAGCTTGTCTTTCGGGGTCCCGTAAAGGTTTCCGAATACCTCGGCCCACTCGAGAAACATCCCCTTTTCAATCCGCTCCTGAAATTCGTTCTTTGTTATGTACCAGTAGTCCTGCCCATCCCCCTCGCTCGGCCCCTTCGGCCGGGTCGTCATCGATACGCTCAGATAAACATCGCCCATACGCCTGACAACCTCATGGCATATCGTACTCTTGCCGACTCCGCTCGGCCCGCTCACTACCACCACGAAAGCTTTGTGCATCGAATCAGCACTCCTCAAAACTAAAAACTCCCCCTCACTCTACGTTCTGAACCTGCTCCTTAATCCGGTCTATCGCACACTTGATATCCACCACCCGGTGTACGATGTTCGTATCGGATGCCTTGCTGGCTACGGTGTTGGCCTCTCTTAGCATCTCCTGGCATATAAAGTCCAGCTTGCGCCCTGCCTGTCCACCGCCACCGACGGTGTCCTCGAACTGCTGCAGATGAGAATCCAACCGGGCAATCTCTTCCGATATGTCCGCCCGGTCGGCAAATATCGCCACCTCCCTGGCAATCACCTCGTCGTCCAGCCGAAGCTTTGCACTGCTCAGAAGCTCATCGACTCGCTTTTTCAGCTTTTTGGCATATCCGCCCGGCCCCGTCCTGCTGCGTGTGCGTATCCTGCTTAAATTGCGCTTGATTACAGTGCAGTGTCTCCCCAGGTCCGTCGCAAGCGCCGAGCCCTCGGTGGCACGCATCGACTTCAGCCCTTTCAGGGCCTGGCGGGTTATGGTCATAACCTTCTTTCTGATTCGCCCGGCTGTCCTGTCGTCAGGCAGCGCCGGCACCAGCACGCCCGGCAGCGTCAGGAGACTGCCGAGGTCAATATGGCAGTTGGCATCACCCGATGATATTCTGCTCAGACGCTTAATCAGCGACCGCAGTGCCGCCTCATCCAGATGGAAAAACGCCTCAGCAGATACATCCTTCAGCCGGAGCGTATAGCTGACCATCCCGCGCGACAGCTGTCTGCGAAGAAATTTGTCAATATCTTCCTCGATAAACGCAACCACCTCAGGCAGACTTATCCTGGCCTTGAAATAACGGTTGTTCACCGTTCTTATCTCCACCACATAAGTCACGCCGCCGAGAACGCCCTCGGCACTGCCGTATCCGGTCATACTGTTTATCATAGCGTTGTTCTCACCCGTTACTGTCTATTAGCATAGTATCCACCAATTGGCTGGCCCGGCCTGTCACGACAGAACGTCAGTCGCCGGGCACGTTGGCGGCTGCGCCTTCGACCGCATTTTCGTCCGCCGTCGGAGCGGATGCCGGCGGGACCGAGCCGACCGGGGAGCTTCTCGCACTCGGCCTGTCCCATTTGGACAATGCCACCGCGAGAACCAAAAACACAGCCACAAGACCTATTGTAACCCACGTAAGAAAATCGCCCGTCTTCGAGCCAAGGATATTGCTTGCCATACCCCCGCCGAACGTGCTGCTCAGCCCGCCGCCCCGGCCCTTCTGGATAAGCACTACAAGAACCAGACAGACCGCACAAACGGCAAAAAACCCGCGAAGGAAAAGTATAAAAAAACTCGCTGCCAAAACCGGGGGAACCGTCATTTCTATTCTCCTGTATTGAATTTACGAAACTTCCGTTCCGATAACGCCTCAACTGTTATGCCGATGCCTGAATAATCGCCGCAAAATCGTCCGCCTTCAAACTCGCCCCGCCGACCAGCAGACCGTCCACGTCGCTCTGGGCCATAAGCTCGGCTGCGTTGGATGGCTTGGCCGAGCCGCCATACTGAATCCGAATCTCCTCGGCCAATTCTGCGCCGTACATATCCGCAAGCTGCCGCCTTATCAGTGAATGTACCTGCTGCGCCTGCTCAGGCGTCGCCGTAAGACCCGTACCGATGGCCCAGACCGGCTCGTACGCAATTGTAACCGCCCCGAGCTTGTCGTTACTTAGGCCGTCCAGACCCGCCCTGAGCTGGCTGCTAACCACCTCGGTGGTCTTGTCGGCCTTGCGCTGCTCGAGCAGCTCGCCTACGCATAGTATCGCCAGCATACCGCCCGATATTGCCGCGTGAACCTTCTTGTTTATCAATTCGTCCGGCTCGCCTATCACGTGCCGGCGTTCGGAATGGCCGCAAAGAGCGTACCTGCAACCGACGTCCCTGAGCATAGCCGTGCTTATCTCGCCGGTAAATGCCCCTTTCTGCTCGAAATAAACGTCCTGCGCACCGAGGGCCACCCGCGAAGAACGCAGGGCGCCGCTGACCGCTTGCAAATACACAAAGGGCGGTATCACCGCAACATCCACTTTGTCGCCCGCAATCTGCGACGATAGCTTCACAATCTGCTCGGCCAGCGATACACTGCTGCTGCTGTCCGTATTCATCTTCCAGTTACCGGCCACAAACGGCTTTCTCATTATTAAATTCTCCTATTGACTTTTAACCGCCACCTCAAAACTCATAACTCATAACTATTAAAACTCACCTGCTATCCTATTGTCTCGGTCGCCCGCGGGAAACTGCCTAATATCGAAAGCTGCAGGCAGTGCTTGCGGGCCTGCCGCAGGGCCTTTTGAATATTGTCGTCCGTGCGGTAACCGAGAAAATCCATAAAGAAATAGTATTCCCACTCGCGTTTCCTGCTGGGCCTGGATTCTATGTTTGTCAGATTTATCTCAAGCTTTTTGAACACGTCGAGCACGTCGGCCAGGGCACCCGCCTTGTGTGCCGTGCTGAACAGTATCGACGTCTTGTCCGACCCGGTCGGCTTGGCATCATCCCTGGCGACAACCAGAAACCGCGTAACGTTGTTGGCAAGGTCCTCGACATTCTCACACACGACCCGCAGCCCGTACAACTCGGCGGCAAGCTTCGAGCCGATTGCCGCCGCCGCCGGCTCGCCGGCCGCTATCTGCGCCGCCTTAGCCGTCGAGGCGACGGAAATCGTCCTGGCCTGGTCGAACGTCGCTGAAAGCCAGTTACGGCACTGGGCAAAAACCTCGGGCTTGGAGTAGATTTTCTCAATCTCCTCGATTGAGCAGTTTGCCATCAAGCTGTGGTGAATCGCCATCAGCACCTCGCTGCATATCTTCACATTCGAATCAACAAGGGCATCCAGCGTCTCTATCACGCCGCCGCCGGTGGTATTCTCAATCGGCGCAACTCCTAAATCGCAGTGCCCCTTGCTCACCTCGTCGAAAACGCTTCTGATATCGGCCAACGGCTCGTATTCAACGCTCTGGCCGAACTTCAGCATCCCCGCTGTATGGCTGAAACTGCCCTCGGGGCCCAGATAGCCGATTCGCAACGGCCTCTCCAGTACAAACGAGCCGCTCATCATCTCCCGCCAGATAGCCGTCAAACACCGGTCCGGCAGCGGGCCTTTGTTCACCTCGATGATTCTTTCCAGAACATCCTTCTCACGGTCCGGCGCATATACCGCCCCGCCGGTCTTGTTCTTCAGCCGGCCTACCTCGATTACCACGCGCGCACGCTCGTTGAGCAGCTCTACAAGCTGACGGTCAAGCTCATCTATTCTCCTGCGAAGCTCTTCAAGTGACATAATAAATCCGGCAAGTTTTTCCAAAAGCACGTAAAACTAACAAAAAATTATACTTGCGTCAACAGATTTGCCGGGTTATACGTTTTTTTTGAACGCTTCACAAGGTACTAATCGTGGCTGATGCAACAAAATACGTGATTTTCAACACAAAATGGGGCCGCTTCGGCTTGGCGGCAAACAGTGCCGGCCTGCTCAGAACGCATCTGCCCCTGCCCTCGGCTGAATATGTCAAATCACGCCTGCTCAAAAACCTGCCAAACCCACGTTACGACAGCAACCTGCTCAAACCGCTACAAAAACAGATTATCGCCTACTTTGCCGGCAAAGCCGTCGATTTCAGCAGCGACATCCCGCTCCGGCTCGACGGTCTGAGCCCCTTCACTAAGCGTGTCCTGACCGCCTGCAGAAAAATCCGGCCCGGCCAAACGCTTGCCTATTCGCAGTTGGCCGAACGTTTATGCAATCCGCACGCCGCCAGGGCCGTTGGCGCCGCATTAGCCAAAAATCCCATCCCTTTGATTATCCCCTGCCACCGCGTCGTCCGCTCCGACGGCAGCCCCGGCGGATTCACCGCCCCCGGCGGCACAAAACTCAAACGCAAAATGCTCAACCTCGAAAAACACCTTCCCGGTAGCCGTCAATGCTTTCCGCTAATTCTCAATCACACCAGCCGGCCCGGCCGAGCCGGCGGTCATTTCTTCCCGCTCAGTCTCTTTATCAGTTTTATTTCCGCCGGGTCGTAGGCCATGCCGTCTTTGTGGAAAATGTCATGATGCCACAGCTTCGGTTCAGGCCCGTTCAAGGGGGCGTCCCACGGAAAGACAGTCTGGGTCTTGCCGTAAACCAGCCCCCAGTTTATCGCCCCAACATCTTCTCTTTTCAGCAGCGGCAAATGCGTTCGAAATCTGCTGGCGAACCCCCGCGCTAAATACTCGGTGCAAATCACAGGCCGGCCGAAGGACTTGTACCTGGCGATGTCTTTTTTTATATCCTCGTACTTGCCGTAGTTGTGAAACGTCACCACGTCCGAGTTGAGCAATTGAAACTCGTTCATTTCCACATAATCAGCGCCCCATTTCCACACGCCCGCCGTCACCGGCTGTGACGGAGCCGCCTGCCTGGCCCAGCGGAACACCTTCCTGAGCAGGCCGAATATCTGCTGCGGATAATGGCTGTTGCCCGGCTCATTATACAAATCCCAGACAACCACCCTGTCGTCGGCGCCGAAGCGGGTCAGCAGGTCCTTAACATACCGCTCGAAAACCGGATACATCGATTCATCCATCACCTCGGCGTATCGGGGGCACTGCAGCCAGTACGAATTGTGAAGGCCCGGGTCGGGCTTCGGCTGGGGGCCTAACTGTGCATTACCGTACCAGCAGTCGTCGAACAAAACGAACATAACCCTGATTTTGTGCCTGGCGCAGATGCCGAGAAAATCATCCATCCTCTGCTTGAATGCCTCGGGATTTTCCTGCCAGATAAGATAATGCAAAAAGACCCTGACAACGTTGAAGCCGATGCCCTCGGCCCAGCCGAGCTCGCGGTCAATCGTCCCGGGGTCGTATGTTTCCTGCTGCCACATCTCGAGCTGGTTTATGGCCGTGCCGGGAATGTAATTACAGCCGACAAGCCAACCGGCCTGTTTATACCAACTGTCGGCCTTGTCCTTGGAGAAAACCTCCCTTGAAGCGCCGTTGAACTGGCAGGACGAGACAAACAAAACCAATGCAAACAAAACTACCGGCTTTTTCATAATCTCAGACCTCTCTGATTTAGCGGATTCAACTCACCGAAGAAGAACGTATCGAGATTTATGCGATGAAGCAAGCAGGAAAAGAACAAAATAAGATTGCCGTCACACTGGGCGTTCACCCCAGTACCGTAAGCAGAGAACTGGCACGCAATACCGGCCTGCGGCGGTATCACAATCGCACTCGCCGCCGAAAACGCCATCGCCAGCTCCTTCGGCTCAATCACCATCTTCTCCGACCGGCCCTTTATCAGAAGAACATCCAATATCACCGTCACATACGACACAGGCCGCTTCGCCTCGCACAAAGAGCCCCCTGCCATGATGTATGCCGCCGGCATCAATCTCGCAGTCGTCCGAATGTGCCCCAAAAGCGATTATCCGCAGCTTGCCCTCGTTGTCCCCTGCTATTGTCGGGCTTATCAGCCCAACTGCTCTTTATCCACCGTTCAAGTGGAAAAATTCTTCTTTTTTGTGAGAGGTTCCTTGCCGGTAAACAAGCCGGCATTCATACCATGCGAAGAAACTCTAACGATTATTTGCAGAAAGCCCGAGGGCTGTGTCGCTCGGTTCGGCGGACGGGTGAGAATGGGCCCCGAAAAAGCCCGTCGGAACCTGGCCGCCGCAGGCCGAGCGGACCAGCCCTGTAGAATTATACCCACACTTTCAAAACTCTTCTGTCTAATGCCGCCTGCTCTTCTCTGCGGATTAACACCAAAACAACTTTACGACGTTGAGGCACAGTCAATTTCGATTTCGTCCCCATGTTTCTCAGCTCCCTTCGACAATCAAAAATCATATTCTAATCAAAAGAAACCTCTCCCTCAGCAAAATTCGTAACAACTCCGAACTATACACTGAAAGAAAGCTCAACTCTACTGCGTAAACAGCCGACATATTATATTGTAGGATGTTTTATGCCCATATAAAGCAGCTTTTGAGATGTCGGCGGGTATTCATTAGTGCGAGATTGCTGAAGGGCTGAACTATGGAAGCTGATGCTGCGGGTATAGAGGTCGCGCATTTCGACGGGGGCATCATTCTAACGTTCGTGGGATTCGACATACTCTTTATCAGATAATCGAGGTTTGATGGGTAT
>CAZPDW010000098.1:0-8256 GCA_964585535.1 uncultured Pirellulales bacterium | reverse complement strand
GTGACAAAGCCGCCTTCTCCGCTGACAATGACCTTGTAATAATCGAAGCTGCAACAGCCGATGGTCCCGATGCTCCCTAATCGCCTGCCGCCGAACGACCCGCCGCCCGACTGGGCAAAATCCTCGACTACAGGGATACCCTTTTTGTTCGCGATATCCATAATCGCATCCATCTGCGCGGGCGCTCCCCGCATATGAACAGCAGCGATAGCTTTTGTTCTTTTGGTTATCGCCTTGTCAATGGCAGCCGGGTCGATATTCAGCGTCTCGTCGATATCAACGATAACGGGGATGGCGTTCGAGGAGGCCACAGTGGCAGAGGTTGCGAAAAATGTGTATCCAGGGACAATCACCTCATCACCCGCCCCGATACCCAGCGCCCGGTAGCTGGCGACAAGAGCCGACGTACATGAGTTCACCGCAAGGCAGTATTTCGTTCCGATTAGCTTCCGCATAGCCGTCTCCGCCGCCTGCACCTTGCTCGGCCTGGGATTATAGTATCGAAACAGGTGAGGCCCCTGGATATCCGCCTCACTTTCTATGATCTCTTTGAGTTTCGCCTCGGTCTCAGGGCTGAGCCGCCACATGCTCATTATTTCGAGCAACTCTTCGGAGCCAATCTTCGTAGGAAACGGGCCAAGCTTCTCGACCGCTTTGCCGCCGCCGTCAATCGCCAGCTTCTCCTCACTCACTTGTCAGCCCTTTCAAAATGACACAACTATGTTCAATTGTTCGCTGTCGGTCGGCAGGAACACCACTTCTCTGTCACTATCCCATTGGTCCCAGTCCCGTCCGTTTATCCTTACCGACTTGATTGGTTTAGCGAATGGACTGCGCACGAACAGCAGGGTTCTCTCCGGCAGGATGCGGTCTGGAAGTTTTACAGTCGCCTCAATGGTGTTCGCCCTGCTGCCGTGGCGCATTGTGTAGGCAACCCTGCCGAAAATCGTCCGAATGTCATACACTTCAATCTTCCTGCCCGGCTCCAGCCAGCGTCTTGGCGCACCTGATGCCAGCCACAGTTCATTGCCAACTTCCAGTGCAAGCATATCACACACACGATTAACAAACCTTGCCTCGTCCGGAATCTTATACATTGGCCCGCTGCCGACTCGCCATCTTCGGTACTCCTCCGTAAACGCCGTGACATCCGGGTACAGGCATGACGTCATCGCATTGTAGATGTTCCTGATAGCCGCCGGTATTTCGTTTCGCAGCAGATACGCCTGTATAGGATTCTGAAGGTTCGGCTGAAAAACCATCCCGCCCCTGCTGAACCAGTATTCGTCATCGACCACACCGTGAATGTGCTGTCCCAGCGAGCCGGACAGCGTGATATTGTCCTCCCAGTCGTCGAGAATCGCTTCCGAGAGCGGCTCGTGCGGCTCGAGTACCCCGGTGGTTATGAGAATCATAGGCCCGTACAAAACCTCCCTCGTCGCCGAAAGCCGGAACGTCAGCAGGGTGTTTGTCTTGTAGCGTGAGTAGTAGCCCGAGCGCATCGGGCCGAAGTAACGAAACCGCTGATAGACTCTGGAAGGGACAAACGGTACATAGACGTTGTTTCTAAGGCGCACGACAGGAGCTAATTCACTCGTTCGCTTTACGGCTGTCCTCAAGTCCCTGATGTAGGCATCAGCTTGTCTCGCCAGCCGGTTTGCTTCCGGCAGATGAGCCCGCTTGAATGCCTCGGCGGTATCCCGCAGCCCCAGCCAGGCATACGCATTATTGGCGAACCAGAATCCCCAGTCACCGTTGTCTTCCAGCCGCCCCGCAGGCAGCAGGCCGTAGCGAAGAACCCGCCTTCCATTCTCATCGGTCAGTTTTGTTTTGCTGCGTTGCTGGATAATCCAGTCGGCGGCGTCGAGCATATTCGGCGCCGCATTCCTGAGCCATTCATCGTCGCCCGACAAAAGGTAATGCTGAGCCAGCGCCCAGAGCACGGTGCCGTGGTCGAGATTGTAAGGGCCCATCGTGTAATTATAGTCTCTGTCCACCCTCGTCCCGTGCAATACCGCCTTCTGGCTGCCTCTGAATGTTCCCGGCATAGGCACCGAGCCCTGAAGTTTCAGGAATGTCTCCAGATAATTTGCCGCCGTCTCGTGGTCGCCGATACGGTCTAAGAAAATCGTCTGAAACGCAGATTCATTGGCAAAGACCTGATAGTTAAAGGTAGCGGCCGGGACCATAAACAGGCCGCTTTTCGGGTCCTTCGTCGTACTCATACGAATGTGGCAGAGAACCGACTTGGACATGTCGTTGAATTTGCGCTCCGGCACGTCAAAGGGCCTGTACTTAGCGACTATGTCCCTCCAGTATGAAACAACACGACGCCTCTGTTTTTCGTAATCGAGGGCTGCTATCGCCGCGGCATCCTGCCGGTTCAGGTCGCCGACAAAGGGGATACTGATGTACATATCCGCCGAGGTGTGCGGGCCAACCGCAAATGTCTGATGGACGGCCTCGTTTTCAATCTTCGCAGTCGAGCCGGCGGGCGTTTTTACACAGGCCCTCAGGAATGTCTGCCCGCCTATCCTGTCCATAACGATGCCGTCCCGAAGGATAATATCGTTAAGGCGGTCGGGTCTCAGCCGGATATGGGCGGCCTTCGCCTCGTCCGTCGGGTTTGAAATCCGCAGCTTCACCATCAGAATCGCCGGCGTCTGCTCACTTCGGTGCGGGTCATAAGGCGACAAAGGCCCTTCCAGCAGCGTAACAAATGCTTCTTCGCAATAATTGAGCTTCTCATTGTTCCATCGCACAATAGCTGCCGGCAGGTAATCGTTCAAAACCGACATCTGTGACGTTACGTCGTTGCGGTCATATACCGGTTTTTCACCCGTGCCGATATACCAGTGCAGCTCGGCCCCCTGCCAGTTACAGCGTGCCAACTCTTTGCCTTTTGCCTTTGCCTCGTACTTGTTCTGACGGAATGAGCCGCCCCACTCAATGGCGAATTTCTGCCAGCTCGCATCGGCTGCCAGAGGCAAATACAGCCGCTTGCCATCCTCTCTGTGCATCACATCCAGCGGCGGTATATCCTTTCTGGCCCGGTCATACGTTTGCTCCGGCTCGGCCCGCAGTTTCTCCCGGACGGTCCGGCCTTTTCTGATTTCGGATGGGCTTAAGAACCTTTTTTCATCGCCTTTGGTTATCAATACAGAATACGCCGGAATATAGATGGGGCCTTTATCCAGGTCATCGAGCAAAAAAGAAAATGTCCAGCCGGCCGAGCGAACGGTTACAATAGTAAGGTCATTCGAGCCGGGCAATTCGGGCTTCGCCGTCGTAAGCTCGATTTTGATACCCTTGGATTTGTCGCCCGGCAAGATTTTCCAGGAATTATCCGGCAGCATTTTGTCCCGCTGGTCCCAGCCCCAGCCGGCGACCCTGTCGAGCCGGCCGTTGTAAATTTCGAGCCGCCCCTCCGTGATTTCATTTGTAGAGCCGTCGCAGCCAAACTGAATGCGGACAGAGACGTGCTTTGCATCCGTCGGTGAATATACCCGAAGCGCAGAAATAACGGGCGGCTGTTTTTCGTAGAGAACCCTGATTTTTAGAGTCCGCCGGTACATAACACGCCCAGGCAGGTTGGACGCCTTTCGATTTTCGTCCTTCGAGAGAGGCGCAAACTCGTAAATAACCTTATTGCCGGCTATGCGAAAGACCGTATGAGCCGTAAGCCATCCTCCCTGCCAGGGGTCGTCCGTATGGTCCTCTATAGTATGCCTTCTCGGCGGTTCGCCCGGCCAATTCTTAAACCAGTATTGAACCTTTGTCGCCTCGGCAAAATCACGACTTACATCCCGCTCGTAAGCAACCTCGACACAGCGTATGTCGCGTTCTTCTTCCCACAGGATGCCGACGTTCCACCGGCCGGGTCCGGACTGCGGCACCTCGATTGCGCCGCTGCGGGCAATACTCCGGCCCAGGGGGCCGGTTTCGGTCGAGAAGTGGCGCAGCTTTCCGAATCCGCTTATGTCCCATTTATGCTCACTTGCAGCAGATGCACAGCCGGCTAAACACAATGTCATCGCCAGAAAAACACCAAAAAAACGGCTGATTTCGTTCCGTAAAATATTCATAGTCATCTCCGAGAGTCTTCAAGAGAACGAAAAAAGGGGAAATCAACTAACAACTCAAATCAACTTTCTCCCCACGGACTTAAAGCCCGTGGTACAACAGCAGCTCCTTCATAACGTTTGCCAGTGTGCTTGAATAACCGTCAAGGCCGAAGGCGTCGTGCAGTTGTTTGTAAAGTTTGTAAAGCTTTTGGTAAATGCTGTGGTTCTCCGCGATGGGGACAAAAGTTTTTTTCTTTACTCCGCACATTGCCGCCTGTGCCTCGGGAACAGTTTCGTAGCCGCCTTTTTCTTTTCCGACGGCAACGGCTCCGGCGATGGCGGCCCCCAGCGCACAACTCTGGGCGGAGCGCGAGATTTTCATTTCCCTGCCCGTGACGTCGGCATAGAGCTGCATCAGCACCGCATTTTTCTCGGCAATCCCGCCGCAATTGACTATCTCGTCGATTTTAATGCCGTATTCTTCGAACCTGTTTATTATCGTAAGGGCGCCGAAGGCGGTCGCTTCGATGAGCGCCCTGTATATTTCTTCCGGCCTTGTGTGCAGTGTCTGTCCCAGCAGCAGTCCTGTGAGCCGCTGGTCGGCAAGTATGTTTCGATTGCCGTTGTTCCAATCCAGGGCGAGCAGCCCGGACTGGCCCGGGCGCAGTTTGGCGGCCTTTGCCGTGAGCTTTTCGTGAGAACTTTGCGATTTGCCGCCCGGCTGGATATAATCGACGAACCAGTTGAAGATGTCGCCCACCGCCGATTGGCCCGCTTCGAGTCCCCAAAATCCTGGCACTATAGAACCATCGACGATGCCGCAAATACCCGGCACGTCAGCCAGGTTGCAATCCGCCGGCCGGATGACCATATCGCAGGAGCTGGTGCCTATAATTGTTACGAGCGTCCCCGGGGCAATACCAGAGCCCACCGCCCCGAGGTGGCCGTCGATTGCCCCGGTTGCTACGGGCAAGCCTTCGGTCAGGCCGAGCCGCTGCGCCCACTGGCCCGTCAGGTATCCTGCCGGTTCATCAATGGTATAGGTCTTGTCGCCGAGGGTATCGTGAAGCTCGCCGAGTTTGGTATCGAGCTTCGACAGGAAATCCTTCGCCGGATAGCCGCCCCAGCCGCTGCTGAACATCGCCTTGTGGCCGGCGGCGCAGCGGCAGCGTTTAAGCAGTTTCGGTTCGGTCGTACCGGTCAGGACGGCGGGGATGTAGTCGGCCAGCTCGACCCAGGTACAGGCCGATTCAAAAACTTCCGGAGCGATTCTGAGGCAGTGGAGTATCTTGCTGAAGAACCATTCGGCTGAGTACGTCCCGCCGCACTTTGCTAAATACTCGGGATGCTCTTTCGCAGCCAATTGTGTTATCTCAGCCGCCTCGGCGTATGAAGTATGGTCCTTCCACAACCACGCACAGGCGTTTGGCTCATCCCTGAACCGTTCGAGCATACTCAAAGGCGTACCTTTTTCATCGACGGGCATCGGTGTGGAGCCGGTTGTATCGACTCCTATGCCGATTATATCAGCCGGGGCGAACCGGCTGTCGTTTGCCTTTGCCGCGGCTATTGCCTTGTTGACGGCAGCTTCAATTGCCTTGATATAATCGGCGGGATTTTGCCTGGCTAAGTTGGCATCGGCTGAATCGAGGATGATACCCGCCTTTCCCGACGGGTATTCACAGACGCCGGTGCCGGCCTCGTCGCCGTTTGCGGTATCTACAATCAGGCACCGCAGCGTGTTTGTCCCGAAATCCAGACCCATTGCGTATTTCATTTTCCTCACCCTGACAGCAGTTTATATCAATACAGTACCGCTATAGTTTTACAAGCCGGAAAAACCGCTCAGCAACTCCACCGGCCTGCTGTTATAATAATGGTATGAAGCCAAAGATTCTACTGGTAAATCCGGCTGTTTTCGATTTCGCCGCGTACGATTTCTGGCTAAGGCCCTACGGCCTGCTGAGCGTCGCCGGGCGCCTGCGCGGCAGGGCCGATTTTTTGCTGTTCGATTATCTCGACCGCTTGCATCCGTTTTATGCCGGCCGGGAGAAGCTGCGAAGCGACCGCTGGGGCCGGGGGCGCTTCCACTCAGAGATAATCCCAAATCCACAGCCGCTGAAAGACATTGCCCGCCACTACCGGCGTTTCGGCCTGCCGAGGGGGCTGTTTCAGGAGTTTTTAAGGGCGAACCGGCCCGCCGATTTTGTCCTCGTCCAGACGGTAATGACCTACTGGTATCCGGGCGTGGCCGAAGTAATAGAAGATATTCGCAGTGCCTGGCCAGGGGCGAAAATCATCCTCGGCGGAAACTACGTCACGGTATGCCCGAGCCACGCCGAGAAACTCGATGCTGATTTACTGGTTTGTGGCACCAGTCTCGAACCGCTTTGGGACTTCATCGGCCTTGCCGGCGAGCCGAACCAGCCCGGCCTTTGGGAGATCTACCCTGAACTTCGCACGGGTGCGCTCAAGCTCACCGAGGGCTGCCCGTTTAACTGCAGCTATTGTTCGGTGCCGAAGGTCTATGGAAAATTCAGGCCCAGGCCGCTCGAGCGCTCGCTGGCGGAACTCGATTTGCTCATAAAAAAAGCCGTTACCGACATCGCCTTCTACGATGACGCCCTGCTGTGCGAGCCGGACAGTGTATTTGTGCCTTTTCTAAACGAAGTCGTCAAACGACAGCTCAAGGTCAACTTCCATTCTCCCAACGCCCTCAACGCCCGGCTGCTCACAGCCCGGCTGGCGGAGCTTATGCACCGCAGCGGTTTCAGAACATTTTATCTTGGCTTCGAGAGCGCGAGCGAAAAATGGCAGACCAGGACCGGCTCAAAGGTAACGAGCGGCGAGCTTGCCGCCGCCGTGCGGAATCTAAAATCCGCCGGTGTCGAGCCGGGCGGCATTACGGCATATCAAATTCTCGGCCATCCCGACAACGACATCCAGCAATTAGAAGAATCGATGCGTTTTGTTAACTCGCTCGGCATCCGCGGCATGTTGGCCGATTTTTCGCCCATTCCCGGCACGCCCGACGGCGCTCGATGCGGCAGATGGGTCGATATGGCCGAACCGCTGCTGCACAACAAGACCGCTTTTCCCATAATCGCCCTCGGCTTCGACGAGACAAACCGGCTCAAAGACCTTCAGCGGCGGCTCAATCGAAATCCGGCATCGGCCCGCTGACCTTAACCGTCCGCCGTGACATCCGGCGCAGAATTTACTGTTTGAATTTCCTCGCTGGCCCACAACGCTTGAGCGGCTTTGATTGTCCCGCCCGAAATTGATATACTTGCCGGTCTCTATGCGTACTAAAACGCTGCATATAAAGAGTTTCGGGTGCCAGATGAATAAGCTGGACACGGCCTTAGTGACGGCTGAGCTGACCGGGTGCGGCTTCGGTCTCACCGGCGATGTCAAAGAGGCCGACGTGGTCGTGATAAATACCTGCTCGGTGCGCGAGCACGCAGAGCAGCGGGTCCGCTCGCACCTGGGCCATCTCAAACATATCAAAGAGCAGCGGCCCGAGCTTGTCGTGGCCGTCATCGGCTGTATGGCCCAGCGGCTCGGAAAACAGCTTTTCGACGACGGTGTTGTCGATATCGTCGCCGGCCCGGCACAACTGCCACAACTGGCCCGGCTCATCGACGAGGCGATGCACGAAAAGAAAAAAAAACTACTGGCGGTAACAGAGAATATTCGCAAGCCAATCGCCGACAACACCGCCCTTGAGGATTTTGAGCTGCTCTATGATACCGCCGACGGACAGCTCCCCGGCCAGGCGTATCTAAGGGCGATGCGCGGCTGTGATAAGTTCTGCAGCTATTGCATTGTGCCCTACGTCCGGGGCCCCGAGGTATCGAGGCCGCCGAAGGCGATAATCGAGCAGGCGGCGAAACTGGCCCGGGCCGGCATAAAGCAAATCACACTGCTGGGCCAGCGTATCAACGCATACGAATACAGCACCGGCGACAGGACATACTGCTTGGCCGATGTGCTCGAATCGCTCTCGCAAATCGACGGCATAGAATGGCTCAAATTCGTTACAAGCTACCCTTCGCAAAAATACTTCGACGAAATCCTCACCGCGATGGCGTCTCTGCCGAAAGTATGTCCCTACCTGCACATACCCGCACAATCCGGCTGCGACAAAATCCTGCGGGCGATGAACCGGCAATACACCGTCGGCGAATAC
>CAZPDW010000097.1:0-8285 GCA_964585535.1 uncultured Pirellulales bacterium | reverse complement strand
AGGGGCTAAGGCAGGGCGAAAAAGCGTTTTGTTGTGGTGGTGACGGCGAAGGCGAAATCGTCGAGGCCGATGCCTTTTAATTCTGCCAGGAAGCGGGCGGTGTGGATTAGCAGGGCCGGCTCGTTCACTTTTTGTTTTCGCATTGGCTCGGGGGACATATAGGGACAATCGGTTTCGAGCATCAGGCGGTCGAGGGGGACGATTTTGGCGGCTTTGCGGGTCTTTTCGGCGTTTTTGAATGTAACGAGGCCGGTGAAGGAGACATAGCAACCGAGGTCGAGGACGATTTCGGCCTGGTCTGCTGAGCCACCGAAGCAGTGAAAGACGACCCCGCTCAGTTGAGGCAGGTACCGATTGAGTATCTCGAGGGTCTCGTCGAATGCCTCTCTGGAGTGGATGATGACGGGCAGGTTCAATTCCGCCGCCAATTCGAGATGCCGGGCGAAGACTTTTTGCTGGACGGGTTTTTCTGAGAGGTTGTAGTGGAAGTCAAGTCCTGTTTCGCCGATTGCGACGACTTTTTTGTTTTTGGCAAGCTGTTTGAGCCGGGCGATGGTTTTGTCGGTGACGGTTTTTGCATCGTTGGGGTGGACGGCGACGGTGGCAAAGATATTGTCGAACCTTTGTGCAAGGTCGACGGTTTTTTGTGAATCTTCAAGGCCGGTGCCGACCGTAATCCAGCAGTTGACATTCGCATCCCGGCTGCTCCGGAGGACCTGCTCGATTCGTCCGGTGAACTG
This sequence comes from uncultured Pirellulales bacterium, assembly GCA_964585535.1. Taxonomy (GTDB): domain Bacteria; phylum Planctomycetota; class Phycisphaerae; order Sedimentisphaerales; family Anaerobacaceae; genus JAUVYV01. The sequence goes on along the minus strand of CAZPDW010000097.1, from coordinate 7,545 downwards.
CTCGAAGGTCAGATGGCAATGAGTATCAATCAACTCCATTCGGCTATCTTACAAAGGCGTTTTTGTAGAGGGTTATTTTGGGCCGGCCGGTCCGGTTGAGGATTATGGTAACGACGTCGAAGCGGTAGGGGCGGTTTTCGATGTCGTAAAGGGCGAGGAAATATCGGGCGGTGTGGGCGAGTTTGTCCATTTTGGATTTTGTGACGACGGATTCTGTCGGCGTGAAATCCTCGCGGGCCCTGGTTTTTACTTCTACAAAGACGATGGAGCGGTCTGTGTCAACCATTACACGGTCGATTTCGCCGGCTTTGCAGGAGAAATTTCGGGTGAGTGTTTTAAGGCCCCGGCGTTTCAGGAACTTTTCGCACGTGCGCTCGCCCCATCGGCCGAGCCGTTTCGGCTCGGTGAGCAGTTTTCGCCTGTTCAAGAGCAGGTTGAGCAGCATTCGCATTTTGTACGTCCCCGGCTTGACGGTTTGAAAGCAAGTTAACCGGCGTTAGTATTTCCTGCGAAAAGTTCCTGAAGGTCGGCATCGTGCCGCGAGGGTCGGTTTTGCCCGTTAGTATCGCCGGTCGCGGCCGCCGCCTCCGCCGCCTCTGCCACTTCCGCCACGTCCGCCGCCGCCAAAGCCGCCCCGTCCGCCTCCGCCGCTCCGGCGGGGGGCTTTCGGCCTGGCCTCGTTGACGTTGACAACTCTTCCCTTCAGATCCATACCGTTGACTTCAGTAATTGCGGTTTGTGCCTCGGCCTTTGAGGGCATTTCCACGAATCCAAAGCCCCTTGACTCGCCGCTGTACCTGTCCTTTACGATGTTGACCAGCTCGACCTTACCGTGAGCTTCAAAAGCCGCTCGCAAGTCATCTTCGGTTACGTCACGCGATAGATTGCCTACATAGATGTTCATTAGTACTCCTTTTCTTGTTTTTTAACCCGATTATTAGATTTACAAAGAAAGACCCGGCACAGTAAAAGAAACGACGTTGGATGTGGTTGTCAAGGCGGCGTTCAGCAATACGGGCCCCCGGCTCTGCTATACCGGCTCCGTACACGGTCATTCCAACGTGTCGGATTATAAGGTATTTGGTCGGCTGAGCAAGCTTTTTTGGCGAGATTTGTGAAAAAAGTATATCGCAGAAACATTGCATTTGCCTTTCGCATCGGTTTTCGTACCCTTATGCCTGTGCAGACGTGAAAATGGCAATTGGTTTGCAGGGCTGATATATCTTTCTTTCCAAGCGGAGAATCGGCAATGAGAAAAGAATATATGGCAAGAAGGGAGTTTCTGCGAAGGGCGGGAATGTCGGCGGCGTGTGTCTTCTGCGGCCGGACGGTTTCCAAGGCGGGATTTTCGCCCGGCAGCGGCGGGTTACGGCAGCCGACGGAGATGCTCGAACAGGCCCGGTCAAAACAAGGGTGGATTGCAGTCCGCTTCGAGATGGGCAAAAAGGCCAAAGAAGCCGTTCTTTCGGTTCGGCTGAATGTTGACGGGGCGAAGATTGCGAGGGCCAAACAATACTTTTTCGAGGCCGGCGAGGATGAATTCCTGCCCGAACAAAACGCCTGGCGATGCAGGACGACGGGCAGGTTCTATTCATCGTCGCCTTCTAACCAGGAGGATGTCGATGTGGTTGTGCTCCGGCTTGACCAGGCGGGCAAAGACAGCAGAATTACCGCTAAGGTCAACGACAGCGAGCTTGCCTTTTCGCTCGGCGAACTGCTCGATAAAGGGCAAATAACCGAGCCGGTGGACGGCTCTTATATCAGCGCCAATCTGCTTTACGATAATGAGATTGGTGAGATTGACCCGGCGAAGGTGAAGATAAAAGACGCCGGCGACGATTTTGATTTTGTCATATTCACCGACACGCACGCCGGCAAAGGCAATTCGGCCGTAAATGCCTATATCGCCAAAAACGTGGAGCTTGTGAATGAGCTAAGCCCGAGGCCCGGCTTTGTCATTATCGACGGCGACATCGTAACCGACCAGGGTCAAAAAGAAAATTACCAAACGATTTTGCCCGTCCTTGAGCGGCTAAAAGTACCCGTTCTGTTCGAGGCAGGCAACCACGAGACAAAATACAAAAGCAGATTCTCCCCCGGTTATAATATGACGGCTTTTAAGAACTACTTCGAGGCCCAGAAACAAATCAACGGTATGGATAAGCTGCTGTATAGCTTCGACTTAGGCAGATGGCATTTCGTGGTCTGGCCCGACCCGCTTCGCCGCCACTTCTGGGTGACACATCCGCACTATTTTGAATGGCTGGAAAATGACCTCGAGAAGAATAAGGACAGGCCGACGATATTTTTTCAGCACATCCACTCGCTGCCGCTCGGCATCAATCCGATGACCAACTATGTCAACAGTACCCAGGCGCGAAGGATGCTGCTGGATATCATTACCAAATACGGCAATGTGAAGTATGTTTTCAGCGGCCATACGCACATAACGGTGAAGGGCTCGTTCAAGACGGCGCTAACATATCGAGGGACGAACTTTGTCAATCTTGCCCCCACGGCCAATCCGAGCCGCAATTTCGGCGAGCCGGATTTTGAAGGCAGGGCGTCCCAGGGCTTTACCATTGTAAATGTCAGGGGCGAAAAGATAACCGTCAATTACAGGATGACCGAAGGCAAAACTTATACTTACCCTGCCGAGTTTGCCGAATTCGACCCCGATGCCTGGCCTCTCTGGCTCAAGAACGAATGGGAGCTGCCAGCACACAAGGCAATTGTTAATGGCGGCTTTGAGAACGGTCTTGCCGGCTGGGCCGGGCGGTTTATTTATATGGAGGACAAAAAGCCCTCGAATATACGCCGAACCGACAGCAGCATTAGCCATTCCGGGGCAAATTCGCTCCACCTGTTTTGTAAAAGACGCGGCTATTATGTCCCCGGCGACAACCGGATGACGCAAACACTGAACAACGTCTGTCAGGCGGTGCAGATGCAGAAAGACACAACGCCCGTTGTCAGGGCGTGGTATCGATTCGACGGCGACAATTACACGCCGGGCGACGAAAGCGGGGCGTGTATAAGAGTCGAGGGCTACAAGGCCAGCAGCAGGAGAGTGCGGCTTTGCTACTGGATAGGAACGGGGTACTTCAAGCCAAGGGGATTGTGGAGTGCGTTTGAGGATTACATACACTACGATATTACGGTCTCGCCGGACAGGTGGCACGAGGTTGTAATGAATATAGCCGCCGACTACGCCCGTTCGGCCAAAGGCAAAACGCTCAAAGAGCTTGAGCTGGACCGAGTTGTGGTAACATTGCAGGTGTGGAATCTTAATCAGCATACGGAAGAGGATAAGGATAAGCCGATGCGAATCGGGGTGCATTTCGACGATATTGACGTGGCATTTGCGAAAGGGGACGCCGGGATAGTGAGTACCGTTGATGGTCGAGCGGTCGGGCTAAAGCATAAGGACGAGATAGAATCGCGTTGGCTGATGGGCGGGATGGGCAATGAAAGAGAGAGAAAAAAGAAGTCGAGGAAATAAATGCTGCGGCGTTCAGGCGGCGGTTTGTTTTTTGGCTGCGATAGTGCTTGCCGGTGCGGGCGGCTGCGGTGCGTCGGGGCAGGCGGTGTTACGGCCTGAAATAGAAGGCAGGTGGTGGCAAGTTGCGGGGGACCCCGACCTGGGTAAGTACTCGAGCGCAAGGCAGCAGCCGGTCGATTTTGCTGTATGGCAGGCGGCGGACGGGACGTGGCAGTTATGGTCGTGTATAAGGAATACGAGGTGCGGGGGACATACACGGCTGTTCTATCGCTGGGAGGGCAAAAAGCTAACCGATGCAAACTGGAAACCGATGGGCATAGCGATGCTGGCGGAGACGAAGTACGGCGAACAGCCGGGCGGGCTGCAGGCGCCATACGTCATCAGGGTCAATAATACGTACTATATGTTCTACGGGGACTGGGAGCGGATATGCCTGGCGAAGAGTGAGGACGGTAAAAATTTTACGCGGGTGTTGAATGAAAGAGGCCAGCCGGATTTGTTTGAAGGGCCTTACGGGAACAGTCGCGACCCGATGGTCCTGCGGAGTAACGGCCTGTACTACTGCTATTATACGGGGCATCTAAGCGAGGACAGCGAGGCAAAGCACAAGGCGGCGGTATTTTGCCGGACATCTAAGGATTTGCGGCGCTGGAGTGAGCCGGTTATGGTATGTGCCGGCGGAGCGCCTGCGAGACAAAGCCCCTGGTTTGGTGGCGACTGCGAATGCCCGTTTGTGGTCGAGATTGACGGGCTTTATTATCTTTTCCGAAATCAAAGATATGGCAGGAGCAATTTGAACACTCAGTATTGCTCTGAGAATCCGCTTGATTTTGGCGTTGACGACGACAGCGGTATTGTCGGGACACTGCCGGCGGCTGCGCCTGAAATAATCAGCTATGACGGGCAGGACTATATGGCGGCGCTGCTGCCGAGCTTGAAGGGGATAAGGATGGCGAGGTTGAAATGGGTTCGCACAGAAAAGCAGGAATAGTAATATGGGTTCTGTGTATTCTTGCAGCATTTTGCGCCGGGTGCAACGAACGGGTTGAGCAGGTAAAGCTTGGGCCTGTTGTTGATGGCGATTGGTGGGTGATTGGGCCTGAGCCGGATTTACGGCTGCTGGGTTTGCAGCCGGAGCCGGGCGATATTCAGCCGAATCAGCCCAACGACCATTGCATCTTTCAAGGTGCGGACGGTACGTGGCATTTGTGGGCGTGCGTGCGAGGGACAAAGGTCGGGCGGATACTGTGTCACTGGGAAGCAACGGAGCTAACACAAAGCCCGTGGCGATTTACAGGTGAAATCATACGTGCAGACAAAGCCGCCGGCGAGAGCATGGTCGATTGGAGGGGGCAGGAGTTCATCCAGTCGCCCTTTGTGGTAAAGGAAAAGGGCAAGTACTATATGTTCTACGGCGGCTATGATACGGCTCTGGATGCCTATGGAAATAAGCTCGATGCCGCAGCGGATTACGACCGGGCGCAAAAGCAGATTTGCCTTATGACCTCGCCGGACGGGCGAAACTGGACAAGACACAAAAGCGCCGACGGCTTCAGCAGGCTATTCGTCGGCCCCGGTGCTGTGCGTGATGAGTGCATCGTCAAGTTCGGCAAGACCTGGTACGCATATTATTCAGGCCACCACGCCGAGGACAGAGATGCTGCGGGAATATATGTGCGAACGAGCAAAGATTTGGTGAACTGGTCTGACTGGCGGATAGCACAGTACGACCCAAACTGCCGGCAGGCGAAGAATAAATGGAAACCGGAATCGCCAATGGTCGTGTATCGCAGCGGGTACTATTATCTGTTTCGCACGCACGGCGCGGGCAAAAGCGGAACGTGGGTATTTCGCAGCACAGACCCGCAGAATTTCGGTCTCAAAGCCAGCGAGCTTGTGACAGTTCTCGACGTGATAGCGCCGGAGATTATAGTAGTAGATGAGTCCGGGAAGGAGTATATTTCGAACATTGTCGAAAACGGCGTGTACGGGATTCGACTTGCCAAACTGAAGTGGGAGAAGGAACAAAAACAGCAACCGTGAAGATTTAGTATGAGATGGAGTATCTTCGAGATTCTGTACCTGGTCGGTTTTGTCGTCGGGTCTTTGATTCGGCGTGGTTATACACGTGGGGGCAGACGAGCTCGAGCGGCGGTCAGCTACCAGGGGCTGCTGGATATGACCTTTATTGTTCTCGCCACGCTTGGGTTTGTCGCGGTTCCCTTAGTTTATCTGACAACCGGCTGGCTTGACTTTGCGAACTACAACCTGCCGGTTTGGATGGGCTGGCTGGGTGTTGTGGTCTTTGCGGCTGCGATTGTATTGCTCTGGAAAGCGCACAGCGAGCTGGGCGTGAATTTTTCGCCGACGCTTCGAATCAGCGAGGGACACCGGCTGGTGACGACCGGCGTATATCGTTATATTCGCCATCCGATGTACGCTGCCCACTGGCTGTGGGCGGCTGCGCAGATGCTGCTTCTGTGGAACTGGGTGGCGGGGCCGGCTTTTCTTGTTTGTTTTACGCCGCTGTATTTCCTGCGGATTCGCAGCGAAGAGCGAATGTTGGCCGAGCAGTTCGGCGACGAGTATCTTGCGTACATAAAGCGAACGGGCAGGATTATTCCGCGTTTTACACAGGCCGAATCGGAAGGAGTCGGGCAATGATGCGAACGAAGCTGACACGGCTTTTCTGTATTTTTTGTATTTTTCAGTGTTTTTCGTGTGCAACGATTGAGACGGTCCCACGGGCACCGGGCGGGGTAACACTTATCCTCGGCGCGTTTGATGCCGAGGTTGCGCCGCTGCGAGGACGGCTTGAGAATATGCACGATTATAGCATCGAGGGGATAGAGGTCGTTACCGGCAGAATGTATGGAAGAAATGTCGCTATTGCGTGGACGGGAATCGGCAAGGTCAACGCCGCTATGACGAGCACACTGCTGATGGAGTATCTTCGGCCGAGCGAGGTCATATTCACAGGCATCGCCGGTGCGCTCAACCCTGCTCTTGAGCCGGGCGATATAGTGATAGCGCAGAGAACGGCACAGCACGATTTGGGCGTATGGCTTGAGACGGGCCTTAAAAACAGAGGCGAGATAAATCGTTTTACCGGACAGAGAAATCCGACCTTCTTTATGGCTGACAAACGACTGCTGCGACTTGCCGAACTCGCGGCAGAGCAGGGGCAACTTGAGAGTATCGAGGGGCGAAGAGCAGCAAGAGTAATTACCGGTGTGGTGGTTACAGGCGATACGTTTGTGATGTCGGCGGCGAAGTGTGCACAGCTTCGCGCCGACCTCGGGGCCGAGGCGGTTGAAATGGAGGGTGCAGCGGTGGCGCAGATTTGTTATCAGTGGAATGTGCCTTTCATCGCAATACGGGCAATAACCGACAGGGCCGACAAGCAGGCGATGGTGGACGTCGAAACATTCCAGCACGTTGCTGCGAAGAATGCGGCTGAGGTGACTGCGGGAATAGTCCGGCTGCTGACAACGAATTGTTGTGTAAATTGAGGGATTTTGATTATGTCCATGTTTCATCTCAGGCGGCGAGGGACAAGCGTTCGAGTCGAGGCGGTCGCGGGCTTTACCACGTTTTTGACAATGGCATACATTGTTTTCGTCAACCCCTCGATTCTGAGCCAGACGGGGATGGACAAGCAGGCCCTGGTAGGCGTTACCTGTATCGTCACGGCCCTTGCCACAATTATCGTCGGTATCTTCGCCAATGCCCCGATTGCAATGGCGCCGGGGATGGGGCTTAATGCGTTTTTTGCTTACAGTTTGGTCCTGGGCGACAAAGTGAGCTGGCAGACGGCCTTGGGGGTTGTGTTTCTGTCGGGCCTGTTCTTTTTGATTTTGACGCTGGTCGGGCTTCGCAAAAAACTCGTCGAGGCGATACCGAGAAGTCTGATTTCGGCAATATCGGTCGGCATAGGATTGTTTATTACGTTCATCGGTCTTGTGAATCTCGGCGTCGTAGTCCGCAACGAGGCGACACTCGTATCGGCGGGCCGGCTGACGCCTACGGTCTTGATAGGTCTT
>CAZPDW010000096.1:0-8291 GCA_964585535.1 uncultured Pirellulales bacterium | reverse complement strand
GACCTGAAACAACACTCGAAACCGGCTTTACGGACCCCAGGCGCCGAGCTCGTCCAGTGTGACTGTCGCAGGTGTCGCCGGCTCCTCGCCCGTGGTCGAGCTTGCCGCGGTCACGGTGACCGTGTACGCATCGTAGCCCGTGAAGACAATGGCGTAACACTCGTCGCTGAAGTACTTGCCGTCCAGGTCGCCACCGGTCGCTGCCAAATTAACATTAAAGCCCAGTTCGGTCAGCGTGGTTCCGGGATAGGTGTAGCTCGGGCCCTTCTCGGCACAGAACGCACGTGCCGCGGTGCGGATACTTCCAGCGGCGGCCTTGCCCTCCGACCACTTGGCGGAATCGATTCGACCACGCATGATGGGAATCGCCACCGCCGCAAGGATGCCGACGATGAATATGACCACCATCAGCTCAATCAGTGTAAAACCTTTTCTGCTCTTCATTTTAGTTTCTCCTAACAATGTTTTAATTACTTAAACTCCCGATTTCTTCCGTTCGAAATCGGCCGAATTCTACAGCAACTTTACGATTCAATTCTCTTTTTTCACCCCTTACTGGGACGCTCCCATCGAGAAGATTGGCAAATACAGTGCAAGAATGACGACCAGCACAATCGCCCCGACCGTCACAATCATAACGGGCTCGAGCAACCCCAGCACCGTATCTATGGTCGAATCGACCTTTCGCTCATAGTAGTCACTGGTGCGTTCGAGTACCTGCGGCAGCGAGCCGCTTTCTTCTCCGACCTGTATCATCTTGACGACCATATTCGGGAAGAAGCCCGCATTCGCCAGACCAAGCGAGACGTTCGAACCCTGAACAATAAGCTCTCTGGCCTTTACTATGGCATCCTTTATTACGTCGTTCTTTGTCATAGTGGAAAGAATATCGAACACCTCGAGAACCGAGACGCCGGCGGCAAGGAGCGTCGCCGTTGTCTTGCAGAAGGTTGAGACAAACGCCTGACTGATTATCTTGCCAAACAGCGGCAGGCGTAATGCGAGGCGGGAAAACAGGCGATGACCTTTAGGCGTCCTCGACGTAAATATGACTAAGCAGACGGAAATAAAGACAAAGCCAATTATGAAGAGCAGGTTGTACCGGATTATGTCGTAGAAATCCATAAATGCCTGGGTGAATGCGGGCAGCTTATTTCCAAACTGGTCGAATATGGTGCGAAATCGGGGTATAATAAAGCTCATTATGAATATGACTATCAGCACAATAAAACACAAAACGAAAATGGGATACGCCATAGCGCCCTTGACCTTTCTCGCAAGCTTGTCCCGGTTGTCGAAATGCTCGGCGACACGTTTGAGCGCATCGGGAAGATTACCGCTTGTCTCTCCGGCCAATATGATTGCGCGTGAAAGCTGGTCAAAGACCTTGGGAAATTCGGAGATAGATGCGGAGAAGCTCTCGCCCCTTCTCATTTTATCGAGGATTTGCCTTAAGACGCTCTGAAGCTGCAGGTTCTCGATGTCGTCGGATATTGTTTCAAAGGCCGTGGTTATCGGGATGCCGCCCTCGACCATAGTAGTCACCTGCCAGCACAGGGCTGCGATTTCCCCCGACTTGATTCTCCTGCGTCGCCGGCCCCTGGATTTTTTTTGCTGTGAGGCCTGGGCGATTTCCTGAACACTGACGGGTGTATAAGCGTGCTCACGAAGCCAGGCAATAACGTCATTGTCGGATTCGGCCTGTGTCAGGCCTTCTTTCCGCGCACCAGACGCATCACAAGCGCTGTATTTGAAGCTCTTCATTCAATCAACCTTTACCACTCGGGTCGCATTTGAAGTTTCAGGCACTACGACTTTTTCCAGCCATCGGTCTGTATTAACACAGGGTTTAGCAAAAAATACACCGGCCGGTTATCAGACCTCCTTTCAGAAAATACCGGGCACAGCCACATATTCCCATAAGAACATCCAATTCCCACTGAAAGCTCGTTTCCGCCGAAGAATCAGGTTTGCCCGGACCCCGCAGCAAGAACGCTTTCCTGCTGCTGTTCCTGCTGCTGTTCCTGTTCCTGTTCTATTCCTATATCTCCAATATCATCATGAAACGTTACGCTGAGAACCTCCTCCGGCGTTGTCAGGCCCTGCAGCATTTTGTTGACACCGCTGTCCATCAGGCCTCCGTAGCCCTTCTTACGTGCCAGTGCACGCAACTGCGCCTCAGTACCGCCGGCAGTTACTGCCTCTCGAATCTCACGGTCCATCACGAGGAACTCGAAGATAGGCAGCCGGCCTAAATAGCCGTTGTTCCCGCAGGCGTTACAGCCCCGACCGTGATAAAAGGTTTTGCCTTTGACGCGGGCCGGGTCGATTTTTAAACGTTTGAGGACCTTTTCGCTAATCGCCACAGGCTCCTTGCAGCGCTCACAGATTTTCCTTACTAACCGCTGAGCGATAACCAGGTTGAGGGAAGAAGCCAGCAGATACGGCTCTATACCCATATACATCAATCGGCTCAGGGCGCTGGGAGCATCGTTGGTGTGGAAGGTGCTGAGAACCAGATGGCCCGTCAGAGAGGCCTTAATTGCAATCTCGACCGTTTCCTTGTCTCGAATCTCTCCTATGAGAACTATATCGGGGTCCTGTCTCAAAATTGCCCGCAGGCAGGATGCGAAATCCAGGTCAATTTCCGGCTTGACCTGAATCTGATTTATCCCGGCCAAACGATATTCGACGGGGTCCTCCACGGTGGTGATATTTTTCGTCGGGTCCTTCAGATAGTTCAGTGCTGAATATAAGGTGGTGCTTTTGCCGCTTCCGGTCGGGCCGGTAACGATTATTATACCGTGCGGCTGAGACAGCGATGCCAAAAGCTGCTCAAGCAGCTTCGGCTCGAAACCGAGCTGTTTGAGGTCGTGCGTAGTCCCTCCGGCATCGAGGATTCGCATTACGACTTTTTCGCCGTAGATAGTCGGTATTGTTGAGACGCGCACGTCTATGGCCCTGTTCGAGGCCTTTATTTTAAATCGCCCGTCCTGGGGCAGGCGGTGTTCGGCGATATTCATCTTGCAAAGGATTTTGATTCGTGTAACGATGGCGCCCTGCATATGCCTGCCCGGCGGAACCATATCCCTGAGCATACCGTCGATTCTCATTCGAATCATCATCGACTTTTCCTGGGGCTCGATGTGAACGTCGCTGGCCCTGCTTTTCACCGCCTGACTGAGCAGAAGGTCAACAAACTGAATCACGGGCGCTTTCGCCGCAGCCAGCGCGTTGCTTTCGATATCCGCGCCGTCTTCCAGAATCGACTCGACCGTCTCATCTTCCGCAGTGGCCCTGTCGCCTTCGAGTTCCACCAGATCACGCAGCCGCTGCTCCTCCACATCGGAGCCGTGATAGATGACTTCAATCGCCCTGCGGATTTCCTGAGTGGAGCTGATAACAACCTTGATGGGACGTTTTATCTTGAGAGTAATTGTATCGATGGCGATGACGTTGAGCGGGTCGGCCATTGATACCACCACCTTGTCTCCTATCTCGCCGATGGCCATAAGACAAAATCGCTTTGCAATGCTCTCGTCGAGTATGCGGGCAACATTCATGTCTATCTTGGAAATATCGTCGAAATGGAAATACTCCATTGACAGATGTTCCGCCAGGCCGCGGGTGACCTGGTCCTCACTCATCATATTCAGCCGGAGCAGTGCCTCGCCGAGCCGGCCTCCGTATCTGCGCTGCTCATCCAGGGCCTTGTTCAACTGAAGCCGGGTCAACAGACCCTTCGAGACCAAAAACTCACCGAAAAGATGAGTCGTCTTGGCCCTGGGAGCACCGGAGCTGTTCTTGCCAGCTTTCATTTCAACCTCTTACCTGCTGTCGCTCAGCGAACCTCTGCGCCAAAACGTCCGATATGCATATCGATTGAACGTCGAGTCGCTCTCGTAGTCCGAAGGCGTAAAACACCCTCTTCTTCGGCATTGAAACAGCACGTTCGTACACAATACTCGTCAGCAAAACCATAACCTTAGGTGTTTAAAGTATAGGACATAAACGGCCAAAAACAAAAATCACACCCCGTTGAAGCACGCCAGTATCCTCTAAGAAACGTTTTCCCTGGATTGACAAGACCATAGTCACACCAATAACCGCTAATTAACAGTTGTCGCGCGCCGGCCTTATAGGACTTGACAGGCCCCTGTCCCGGCTATCGACGTCACAACACCGGGCGTGACGTCGGCCCTCAGAGCCGCGCCTCACATCCGACTTCGGCTCCCAAAGCTGCAAAGGCGGCAAACTTGTCGTCTGCAAAGTCGAATATCTCATCCAGACCGACAACAGAAAATATCGCCCTGGTCGCCGAACAGGCATTACAAAAGATGAGCTGATGGCCGCAATCAGCCAGAAGCTTGCGCAATCTAAGCAGCGCCGAGATACTCGTCGATGTCATAATGTCAATGTTGTAAAAATCTATGACTACGTCGCAATCCCCTCTATCCCGGACAATGCCGATTAAGCTCTTGAGCTCCTGCCGCATTCTCGGCTCTCGAGGCAGCTCAACCAGTACGATGTCATCGGACCAATTCTGAAAGCCCATCCAATTCCTCCTAATCACATTATTAAGCTTCAGCAATTTCAGATAACGTATCGGCACAACGTCGGGCCGGGTTAACCAAAAACCCCCAGACAAAGCCCCGGCGAAAAAGATGTGGACAGGCCCCACATCGGTCCGGCCAACGCTGCTCCGGCAGCCGAAATCAAATACCGACCGGCATAATGAGATGATTAAGGGTAAAGACCGACCGGTAACTATCGCACCGCCGGATGTGTATTGGAAACAATTATGGAGCGTGCAACCGGCCAGACGTATTTGCCGTCATCGCAGGGACCGAGCCCGAATTCAGGACTGACCCGGGCTTCGAGAAAGGATATGCTCTGACTCAACAGTTGTACGACTATACAACCTCGAATCCTATCACGGTAATGTCATCAACCTCGGCAGGGTCTATTTGCTGGTTCTGCGCGAGCATATTGAATCTGTCCATCATTTCGACAATCGGCAAATTCTCAATTTCACGAAACTCGTCGGTGAAATGGAAACCCGTCAGGTCGTCAAAATTTCCGATGAACGGCTCTGCTCCATCCGAATACAACAGCAGCTTATCGCCCTGCTGAAACTGCACAGTTTCCTGGCCGTACTGGGCCTGCTTGAATACGCCGAGCAGTGAGCCGCGAATCTCAAGCTGTTTTGGCTCTTCGCCGCGCCTGATAAAAATCGGGTATGGATGGCCGGCCCGGGCGTAGGTCAGCTCGAGTGTCTTTGTGTTAAGCAGGCAGTAACAGCAGGTAGCGAACTGATAGCCGCTCAGCTTCTGTGTGGCCATCCTGATATTGAGATTCTTCATCACCTGCTCGGGGGGAAATATGTGATACGTGTTTTCAACGGTGGTTCTCATAACCAGTGCCTGCTTCAGGAAAATTGTCAGAAGCGCCGCAGGCATACCGTGGCCGACCACATCAGCCACATAGAAGCCTATGTGGTCTTCGTCGATGCGCACTATGTTGTAGATGTCGCCCGATACCCACTCGGCAGGCAAAAATACCGTCGCCCATTTTATGTTATCCACATTGGGCACCTGCGTCGGCAGGAAATCCTGCTGAACAAGCCCCGCTAATCGAAGCTGCTCGGTCAGATTATCTACGAGTGCTCCGGTCATGCTGAGCTGCTCGGCGAGCTTGTTTTTGTATATTGTCTGAACCTGTTTCGGAGGTATGGCGGGCTTGACCGCCATTCCGTCGCTCTTCTTTCGGTAGGCCAGATTAACGCTGACTCGCGTCCACAACTCATCAACAGAGACCGCCTCGGTAGTACTGCCGATTGAGAAACTGCTCTCGGACGGGGCTAAAGAGAAGCTCTTTACCGGAACCTTGACTCTGTCGGTAATCAGGATAACGCCGATGTTCTCCATCTCGAGCGTCTCAATGATGCGAGCAAGCTGCCGCTGTTGTCCGGCATCCGAGTCTTTCGCATCGATAATCACCGTACCTACGAAGCCAAGCTTGTCACGTACCGTGTTGAATTTGTCAATCTCGAGAATGCGATAACTCAGCTTCCTTTCCCTCAGCAGGCGTTTGATCTCGGCAGGCATCTGCCTGTCGCTCGACGTCAGGTAAAGTACATCGGTGAACGCCTTCTCTAATTCAATCGCACTCAATAGTTCGGTATTGATCATTTGACTGTTCCTTTAGCAATTATGCCTCGCAGTTCAGAGAGCCGCCGGAAATTCAGTTTATCAACAGCACTTCGCACAAATCGATGAAACTCGTATAACTAATTTCGGTATGTCAAGGCCCTTACTTTGCCTTTTCTTATTTTTTTTTGCACCATATTCTTATCGGCCCCGGGCAGGCAGGACAGCCATTTTTGCCCCCGTCAACCCGCGAGTGGAAAGTGTAACGCACCCGGCCGGGCACAAAGTCCGAGAATATGACCGGCAGCGGAAAAAAAACGGGAATGGCTCAGTCGAAAAACCGGTGAAAAAGTTTATGTTATCAGCCCGCAAATATGGCCGAACCGATACGGAGAATGGTGGCTCCCTCCTCAACCGCAATCTCGTAGTCGGAGCTCATGCCCATACTCAGTTCAGAAAAATGCTGACCGACTATCTTCTCGCCCTTCATTTCCTCGAAAAGCTCTCTGGCCCGAACAAAGCATGCCCTTACCACATCCTTGTTGCGAGTCAGCGGCGCCATCGTCATAAGCCCGGTCAGCTCAAGGTTCGGCAATGTCTCTATCTGTTCGGCAAGATGAGTGATAGCTCCCACCGGCACACCATATTTCTGGGGCTCCTGCGATGTATTAACCTGCAGCAGAACCTTCGGATGAAGCGAGAGCTTGGCGGCAGAAGTATTTATCTCCTCGGCTAACCGCAGGGTATCGACCGAGTGAATCAGTGAGGCAAGAGGCAGGACCTGGCGAACCTTATTACGCTGGAGATGACCTATCATATGCCAGTTAATCTTCTCCGGCAGCTTGTTGTCACCGCCGGGCCGGTGCAAAAATTCTTCTATCTGAGCAGAAACCTTCCTCAACTGCTGCACCCGGTTCTCACCCAGGTCAACAAAGCCCAGTTTGATAACATCCTTCATCTGCTCCAGTGACGCCGATTTCGTTACGATGACAAGTTTTATCTCACCGGGGTCACGCCCGGAACGTGCACAGGCCTCGGCTATGACGGCCTTCGTATGCTCTATCCTGTCCAGTATCTTTCCCATAATAAAAACGCTATCGGATAAAACCGGCAACTCTAATACATCCGGGAAAACCGCACATTCCAAAATCGGCCATCCCACCGCCTGCATTACAAAAGCACCTGATGGGGCAATTTGCCATAATCTAAGTCAGCAGCCGGCAATTTTCAAGTAAATTTAACCCGGGGACCGCATTATCGCCGATTTAATGGCCCAAAAATCCACAAAACAGGCGATTTTACACTTGCATTATCTGCTCAAAAACGTTACATTGACAGTATATGGAGCATATGGGGGGCAACAACGCCCTTAAAAAGTTTCCGTTTTTTTCTTGATTGTTCTTTAATAGGCCGATAAGTATAAAGGTTTATTAAGCTACGTGGGAAATAATGCTGCATCGAGCAGCTTACAGACCTCGGCGAGGCAGCGTGGCACCACCGGTTTCCCCCCCAGCCGGCCCCACCACCTCGCCATTTTTTTGCGCACGTATCTCTTTAGATAAAAACCCAAAGCACATAAGCTTGACAGCAAAAACTCAGTCTGCCCGAGTGCCTTATCGGGCGGCGGCCTTCGACCTCTCGAAATAACGCATAAAAACAACAAAAAGGCCCACGGAAGCAAAACCCAATATCCCCCCATAAACGAAGGCTGCAACCGGCGAGATGGTTTCCCACAGCAAGCCCGCAATCACACCGGCGGGTAAAGCCGCCAGACCTGTGACGGTGTGGAATGTCCCCAATGCCGTCGCCTTGAGATTATACTGAGCCAAATCAGAGACGTACGCCCGCTGATTGCCGTCAATCGCGGCGAACGTCATACCGTAAAGCGCAAACAGCACGACAAAGGCCCCGAGAGAATCGAAAAAGGCAAAGCCGAGAGAAGTGAGTGAGAAAAGAAGATAACCCAAAATGATGACCTTTTCTCTGCCTATTCTGTCGGAGAGAAGGCCGAACGGCACAGCCAGGACGCTGTAGAAGACATTGAAAAGAACATACAATAAAATAGGCACTGCAACCGACAGCCGACCTGAGAACAAATGCTGCGCTCTTATGATAAAAAACATATAACTGAAATTACCAAGA
>CAZPDW010000095.1:0-8429 GCA_964585535.1 uncultured Pirellulales bacterium | reverse complement strand
CTACCCGTTCAAGCCGAATCCGCCTTTTATAATGAACGACAACCCGCCGGATTTCACCACCGCAAAGTACCCGAATCCCGTCGGCTCATACCGAACCGATTTTGCCGTACCCGACGGCTGGAAAGGCCGGCAGGTATTTCTGCACTTCGACGGCGTCAAATCCGCATTCTACATCTGGCTCAACGGCGAAAAAATCGGCTACCACCAGGATTCGATGACACCGGCGGAATTCAATATCACAAAATACCTGAAACCCGGCTCCAACACCCTCGCCGCCGAAGTCTATCGATTCTCCGACGGCAGCTACCTCGAAGACCAGGATATGTGGCGGCTATCCGGCATCTACCGCGACGTCTATCTTTTCTCAACGCCAAATGTCCACATTCGAGACTTCTTCGCCCGGACGGATTTTGACGATGACTACAAAGACGCCGTATTGAAAGTCACAGCCAAAGTCAAAAACTACGCCCGGCAAAAAACGACGCCGCATACCGTCGAGGCAGCCGTATTCGATGCTGGCAGAAAGCTCGCCGCTCTCTCGAGTGATACAGACCCTTTGGCCGCCGCTGCCGAAAGCGTCCGTACCGTCAATATCAAACTTAAGAAGCCCCGTAAATGGTCCTGCGAAGACCCGCAGCTCTATACGCTGCTGCTCACACTCAAAGACGAAAAGGGAAAGGTGCTCGAAGTCGAACGATGCAGATTCGGTTTTCGACAGGTCGAGATAAAAGGCAATCAATTGTTTGTCAACGGTGTCCCCGTCAAAATCAAGGGCGTCAATCGGCACGAGCACGACCCCGACTTCGGCCGGGCGGTGCCCTACTGGCGAATGGTCCAGGACATCGAGCTTTTCAAACGCTTCAATATCAACGCCGTCCGTACCAGCCATTACCCCAATCACCCGAAATGGTACCGGCTCTGCGACCGCTACGGCATATTCGTTATCGACGAGACCAATCTTGAATCGCACGGCCTGTCCTACGGCAAAGATGCCCTGCCCGGCTCTCTGCCGCAGTGGCAAGCCGCCTGTGTCGCCCGGCTGGCCGCTATGCTCGAACGCGACAAGAACCACCCGTCCGTCATAATATGGTCGCTCGGCAACGAGGCCGGCTACGGCGACGACTTCAAAGCGATGGCCGACTACGCCCGCACCCACGACCCCACAAGACCCATACACTACGAACAGTTCAACGCCATCGCCGACATCGACTCGAAGATGTACCCACCCGTCAGCTACATCGTTGAACGAGGCCGGGCCGATAAGCCGAAGCCCTTCTTTATGTGCGAATACGCCCACGCGATGGGAAACGCCGTCGGCAACCTAAAGGAATACTGGGACGCTATCGAAACATATCCCGGCCTGATTGGCGGCTGTATCTGGGACTGGGTTGACCAGGGCCTTAGAAAAACCGCACCCAACGGCAGGGAATTCTTCGCCTACGGCGGCGACTTCGGCGACAAACCAAACGACGACAATTTCTGCATAAACGGTCTTGTCCAGCCCGACAGAACCGTCCAGCCGGAGTTGTATGAAGTTAAAAGGTGCTATCAGTATGTCGCCGTCGAACCCGAAGACCTGCCCGCCGGAAAAGTCAAAATCCGGAACAAATACTTCTACACAAACCTGAGCGGCTTTGACATTCGATGGTCGCTCTCGCAGGACGGCACTGTAATTCAAAACGGCTCTATCGGGCCGCTGAACATCCAGCCGGGCGAAAGCAAATCACTAACTATACCGTTTGTTAAACCCGACCTTGCGGCCGGTGCGGAGTACTTCCTGCGACTGAGCTTCCGGCTTAAAAACGATACGCCCTGGGCAAAAAGGGGTTATGAAGTCGCCGCTGAGCAGTTCAAAATCGGCTTCGATGTACCCGCGGCAAGGCCTGTTGAGTTGTCAGATTTTCCACCATTCAAGGTCGAAGATACCGCCAAGGCCGTCTCTGTTACCGGGGTTCATTTTACAATCGCCTTTGACCGAAATACCGGCACGATAAAATCCTTTATCTACGACGGCAAAACGCTCATCGCCGATACAAACAACGGCGCCGCCAACGGCCCGGTCCTGAACGTCTTTAGGCAATATACCGACAACGACAGAAACTGGGGCGGAAACTGGAAATTCCCCGATATATGGTACAAGGCGGGCCTGAACGACCTCAAACGCCGCTGCAAAAGCTTCCAGCTCGATACAACAAATCCCCGAGCCGTAAAAGTCAAGACCCACGTCACCTGCTCAGCCGCCAACGACGCCGGCTTCGAGCATTACTGCACCTACACGATATACGCCAACGGCTGGGTGCGTATCGACAGCGACATAAAACCCTTCGGCTCGCTGCCCGTCCTGCCGAAGCTCGGCCTTATTATGACCCTGCCTGCATCTTACGAAAACTTCACCTGGCTCGGACGGGGCCCTTATGAAAACTACCCCGACCGCAAAACCGGCAGCCGTCTCGGCCTTTACAAAAGCACCGTCACCGCCCAGTTCTTCGGCTACGTCCGCCCGCAGGAGACCGGCAATAAAGAAGACGTCCGCTGGGCAGCGCTGACCGACTCGGCCGGCGAAGGGCTGCTGGCTGTTGCTGAGCCGACGATGTCGGTTACGGCACTGCACTTCAGGCCCACCGACTTAGCCGTCCCGCACACAAGCGACCTGACCCCGCGAAAGGAAATCATCCTCTGCCTTGACTGCAGGCAACTCGGTCTCGGAAACTCAAGCTGCGGCCCGGGCGTCCTGAAAAAATACTTGGTGAAACCCGAACCCCGCCGTTTTACCTTGACCCTTCGGCCATATAATCCCGGAATGGGTGCTCTTCAGGCAGTTGCCCGAAAAAAACTGCCGACTGTTCAATAGAAAAACCCGGTACGTTCGATAGAAGGAGATTATGATGAGAAAACAAAAATGCACACTGGTTATGTTGTTAGTGCTCACCGCCGTGCCGGCTTTTGCCGCCGACCCGCTCTATGAGCTTTTCAAAAACCCACCCGCACAGGCCAGACCGTTCGTCCGGTGGTGGTGGAACGGCGGCTGTGTCACCGAGGCCGAGGTCGTTCGCGAAATCGAGATTATGCACCAGGCGGGTATAGGCGGCTTCGAGATGAATACCATAGCGATGCCCGCCGGCACCACGGACGCCGCTGCAAAAAATTGTAAACCTCTCAAGTGGTTAAGCCCCGACTGGAACAAGGTCGTCAAGGCCGGCGCCATAGCCGCAAAAAAACGCGGTATGATACCCGACCTCATCGTCGGCTCCGGCTGGCCCTTCGGAGGCCGGTTCCTCAAATCGGGCGAGCAAATCCAAATCATTACCGTCAACAAGAAGAAGCTTTCAGGCCCCGGCACCTTCGAAAGCACGTCAAAGAAACTGGCCGAAGCCGCCATTGCCCTCAGTGGCGGCAGACGCAGACAAAGGATAGAGGCCGGCTCAGAGCCGCGGTTAGTCTTTTTACGGCTCGTACCCGACGGGCTGACCGAATTTCAGCTCGGCACCGAGCTGAGCGACAGGGTAAAACCCGACGGCTCGGTCAAATTCGATATCCCCGCCGGCGATTACATCCTCTATGCCGGTGCCTGGCGAGAGGGCTATAGAACCGTCTCGCGAGGCGCACCCGGGGCCGACGGGCCTGTCGTTGACCATCTGAACAAGGCCGCCGTCGAAAAATACCTCAGCAGAATGTCCGACGACCTCAATCCCGTCTTCGACGGCAAAATGGGCAGCTACCTGCGGGCGATGTTCTGCGACTCACTCGAATTGGGCCATACGAACTGGACGGGCGACTTCGCCGAACAATTCAAAAAACGTCGCGGCTACTCGCTCGACGAGTACCTGCCCTTTATGGTTGACCTCGACCCCGTCAAGGGCGACAGCCCATTCGCCGATACCGTCCGCCGGCTGCGCTACGACTTCAACGTAACGGTCATCGAGTTGTTTATGGAACGCTTTATGACCACCTTCACCGAATGGTGCCATGCCAACGGCGTCAAGAGCCGGGTACAGGCGTACGGCCGGGAATCGCAACCGCTCGATACCAGCTTTCTCGTCGATATTCCCGAATGTGAAACCTGGATACGCGACGCCAACAAAACGCCGTACCCCACGATGATTAACCGCTACGTCGCCAGCGCCGCCCACCTTATGGGAAAAACCGAGGTAAGCTGCGAGGCAATGACGAACACCGTTACCGTCTTTCGCACACTGCCCGAAAACATCAAGAGAACCGACGACTTGAACTTCATCACCGGCGTTACGCACTCGGTCCTTCACGGCTTCAACTATACGCCGCTCGAGGCGGGCTTTCCCGGCTGGGTACAGTTCGGCTGTTACTTCAACGAGAAAAATCCCTGGTGGCCCTACTTTAGAAAATGGGCCGACTACAACGCCAGAATCTCCGCCGTCCTGCAGGCCTCATACGCCCAGGCAAACGTCGCTGTCCTTTCGCCCGATGCCGATATATGGTCCTCGCTCGGCCGGCTGTACCTGCCGTTTCCCGAAATCGAAAAGCCCTGGTACATCTGGGAAATATGGAAGGCACTGCACCAGAACGGTTACAACGTCGAATATACCAGCGACAGTGTCCTGGCCCAGGCAAAATTCGAAGGCGGTAAAATCCGCGTTGGCCCCCGCGCCTACGACGCCATCATTCTCGAAGATGTCGAGACAATCCTGCCGCAGACTGCAAAACGGCTTGCCGAATACGCAAAGGCCGGCGGCAAAATCATCTTCGTCCGGAAGGCGCCATATCGCTCGCCCTCGTTTAAGAATGCCGAACAGGATGACAAAATCGTCAGAGACGCCGTCGCCGAAGCGATGGCTGCCAACCCTGATTACGTCGCTGTCGTCGAGCCGCCGACCAAAGAAACAATAGTCAAATGGGCGGGGCGGATAATGGACAGGTTCGGCGTCGAGCCCGACGTCAGAATTTCATCGCCGAACGCGAACCTCTCGCAGATTCATCACAAAATCGCCGACCGTGACATCTACTTTTTCGCCTGGAGCGATATGCAAAACTCCATCGATTTCACCGCTCAATTTCCTGATACCGGCAGCATCCCCTGGCAGTGGGACCCGGAGACGGCCAGCAGTTTTCCCTACCCCGTCAAAGCCGATACGCCCAACAAGCTGCACATTCATCTCGAACCGCTCGAATCGCTGCTGTTGGTCTTTCAACCGGGCCGGACAACCGGGTTGAAGGTTACAAAGCCCCGAACCGACGACAAAAAGTGTGTCCCAATAAAGGCGAAGTGGCAGGCCGAGTTCGTCCACGCCGTCACACACGAGAAATTTACCATTCCGATGACGAAGCTGAGCGACATTTCGAAATCGGACGACAAAAAACTAAGCGCCTTCGCCGGCACAATAACCTATACGGCCTCGTTCAACGTCGCCGACAACAGTTTCAAAATGCTCGATTTGGGCGCCGTTTATGGCGTATCCGAGGTAACGCTCAACGACAAGAACCTCGGCGTCCGCTGGTACGGAAGACACACTTACTACACGGCAGCGGCATTAAAGCCCGGCGACAATACATTGAAGGTAAAAGTAACCACCAACCTCGGCAATTACGTGCGCACGTTCAAGAGAGACACCGCCGCCGGCCGGTGGGCCTGGTGGTATCCGTCCGAGCCGATGGGCATGCTCGGCCCGATCCGGCTGTGTAAAACAAAATGACTTGCCTTCGTTAGGATGCGCAACTGAATGAAAAAACAAAATTTGCTTCTGT
This sequence comes from uncultured Pirellulales bacterium, assembly GCA_964585535.1. GTDB lineage: Bacteria > Planctomycetota > Phycisphaerae > Sedimentisphaerales > Anaerobacaceae > JAUVYV01. The sequence continues at coordinate 2,711 of CAZPDW010000095.1, read as the reverse complement.
GCATATTGGCGTTAATTTACGTTGCACCCGCCCTCGCCGCCGAGCCGCTCTACGAGGGCTTTCGCAGCCCGCCTGCCTCGGCCAGGCCGTTCGTCCGCTGGTGGTGGAACGGTGACGCCGTCACCGAAACGGAAATCCTCCGCGAGCTTGACATCCTTAAACGGGCCGGCATCGGCGGCGTCGAAATAAACCCCGTCTCTATACCCGGCGGCGAAGAACAGCTAAAACAAGCCGGCGCAAAACCGCTCATCTGGTTAAGCGGCGAATGGAACAAAATGGTCAAGGCCGCCTGCGACGGCGCAAAGCAGCGCGGTATGCTCGCCGACCTCATCGTCGGCTCCGGCTGGCCGTTCGGCGGAAAATTCCTCAAGCCCGACGAGCAGATTCAGATTATTACACTCGCCAAAAAACAGCTCACAGGCCCTGCACCCTTCGCCGCCGAATTAAGTGAGCTTATGCAGATTCCCGACGATACCCGTCCGGTCAAACCCGGCTCAGCCGGGCGCCTGATGTTCCTTCGGCTGGTTCCTGCCGGCCTCGAGGCCTTCAAATCCGGTATAGAGCTCAGGGACAAAATCGATCCCGACGGCTCGGTACGGTTCGATGTCCCCGAAGGAGAACATACACTCTACATCGGCGTTTTGCACACGGGCTTTCGCGATGTCTCCAGCGGAGCGCCCGGCGCCGACGGGCCCGTCCTCGACCACCTGAACAAGGCCGCCGTCGAAAAATACCTCGATAATATGTCCTCGAAGCTTGGCCCTGCGCTCGGCGGAAAGCTCGGCCCGGCAATCAACGCTATGTTCTGCGATTCAATCGAGTTGTCCGGAGCGAACTGGACCACCGACTTCGCCGAGCAGTTCGAGAAACGCCGCGGCTACAAGCTCCAGCGGTTCCTGCCCTTTATTCTCGACGAAGACACCGCCCGCGACGACAGCCGGTTCTATGACTCCATCCGCCGGGCAAAATGCGACTTTTATAAAACCTTCGCCGAGCTTTTCCACGAGCGTTTCGCCCGGACCTTTTGCAATTGGTGCCGCGAAAACGGCACGCTCAGCCGATTCCAGGCCAACGGCAATCCCTGGCACATCGATATGCTCAATGGTTTTATGATACCCGACATCCCCGAAGGCGACGGCTGGATTGTCTCCGGCGAAGGACCCTTCGAGCCAAACAGGGCCACCGAAATTCACTACCGTATCTGGAACAAAATCGCATCCTCGGCGGCACATCTCACCGGCAAACCAATCGTAAGCTGCGAGGCAATGACGAACACCATCGGCGTCTTCTGGGTAACGCTCGAATACCTCAAGGAATCCGACGACCTCAACTTCATATCAGGCGTCAACCATTCCGTCCTGCACGGCTTCAATTACTCCCCGCCGCAGGCCGGCTTCCCCGGCTGGGTCAAGTTCGGCACATACTTCAGCGAGCACAACTGCTGGTGGCCTTACTTCCGGCTCTTTGCCGACCGAAACGCACGACTCTCATACCTCTTTCAGAACGCAGAGCACCAAGCCCGGGTCGCCATTCTCGCCGGCACCGCCGACCTCTGGAGCGACTTCGGCCTGTCGAAGTTCCGGTACGTCGATTACGTATGGTATCTTTACCCGCTCTGGCACGCCCTGAACCACAACGGATACACCACCGACTACCTCAGCGAAAGAGCCATTCAACAAGCCGGGTTCAAAGACGGCAAGCTTTGCTGCGGGCCGCAGCGCTACGATGTCCTGCTCGTCCCCGATGTAAAATCAATCGAGCTGAAAACCGCGCAGATGATTCGCAACTTCGCCCGCAAGGGCGGCAGGGTCGTCTTCATCGGCGCCGTCCCCAGCCGGGCAGCCGGCTTCAAGGACCTGCTCAAAAACTCGGTCTCCGTACAAATGACCGTTCGGCAAGTCTTCCGCGCGGGCCAGAAAAAACGTGTCGGTATAGTCAGCGCCCCTCGGCGCAACGCCGACCTTTCGCAGTGGGCGGGCGATCTTATGAAGAGAATTGGCGCAAGGCCCACCGTCGAAATCTCAAAGCCGAATGCTCAACTGCTCTTTACGCACTACCGCGCCGACGCCCGCGACATCTTCTTTTTCACAAATACCAGTCGCACCGACCCCATCGGCTTTACCGCCAAATTCGACACCGCCGACAAAACCCCCTGGCTCTGGAACCCCGAAACAGGCCAACGTTCCGTGTACCCTTACGCTGACAAAAAAAGCGAGCTTGTTCTCAACCTCGGCCCGCTCGAATCGGCCCTGCTCGTATTTGAGCCGAATATGCCCGCGCCGGCCCCTAAACCCAAACCCGAAATCGACTTCGTTCATTCCATCGAAATCGATACCCCCTGGCGGGTCGAATTCACACACTGCGCCACCGGCGAAAAATTCACCCGCACCTTCGATAACCTCATCAACTTTTCCGATGCCAACAACGACACCCAACTGTTCACCTTCGCCGGAACCGCTGCATACCGCACCGAATTCGACCTCACCGACACCACTCGAACAATCCTCGACCTCGGCAGGGTCTATTGCCTATCCGAAGTTGTCCTCAACGGCAAATCCCTCGGCCTGCGCTGGTACGGCCGGCACACCTACGACACAGCCGACGCACTAAAACCCGGCAAAAACATCCTCGAAATAAAAGTCACAACCGTCTTGGCCAACTACGTCCGCTCACTGAAGGATAACCCAAACGCTATGCGATACGCCCACTGG
>CAZPDW010000094.1:0-8644 GCA_964585535.1 uncultured Pirellulales bacterium | reverse complement strand
CAGGTTCCCCCGTACCGTCAGATAGGCCGGGAAGGCCTGGTCCTCAGTTCCAAGCGGCATAAAGCCGTTGTTGGTGCTTACCACAAGCATGCCTATCTGAACGTTGTCGCCGGGGTAGATGACCGGCATATTTGCTTCACCGAAGTTATCAGTTCTAATGATGGACCCGTCAACAATTTCCACGCTATCGAGCGAGCCTGGCACGGCATCCCCCGTCCAGTTGCAGGGGTCGAGCCAGTTATTGCTGTCCGGCTCACCGCCGTCCCAGCCGACCACGGCTTGTCCCGCCGCCTGGCCTGCTAAGGCGAGGACAACCATAAAAGAGATTAAAAAACCCAATTTCCTGCACATAATACTCCTCCTTATCAAATCGAACGTGAAAAAAAAGTTTTAGCTAAAATTCCCGCCATAATGAAGGGCGGGTAAACTTCTCCTGTATTGAAAAAAACATAAATACACGACAGGAACACTGAACCGCGGGCGTGTACGACCTGACTAAAAGCTGAAAGAAAGCTCTCATAACCATCCTCGTTCAACTAAAGCCGCAAAGCACTGCTCATTATAATATACTACCGAAACCAACCCGCGATGTCAAGCAAAAAAATTATCAGACGATACAGCCCTCGCAGCCGGCTCGGATTGCCGTTTTTTTGCGCCAAAAACGGCTTATTGCCCACCGACAGGCAAATTACTGCCTGATTACATACCCCCAGCCCGGCACGGCAGCGCCGTCAACGGTTCTGTCTCCTTTGGAAAAATTGACGATGATAGACAAACCGTTGCCGAACGTCGTCTGTTCGACGGCGAAGTCGTCGGTGAGAAACTTGTGGTCCGTCATCTGCTCGGCGCCGATGCGTTCGTTCCAGCGGTCCACGCAGAGTGTCGATTTGAAATCTTCTGCCTGCTCTTTCCAGCCGTCAAAACCCCTGACACGAAACGAGAGGACGTAGCCCCAGAGCATATTCTCGAGCCAGCCCGGTTTCCCCTGCCTGCCTGCTGAACCCGACCGGACGGAAAAGACGGCATCGTGAAAGACCAACGGCCACAACGGAATCGATTCACCCGCCGTCCGGCTGTGACGACTCGAAGCATAGTCCACATACGGAATGCCGAAATCCGCCCCCCATTCACTGCCTAAAACTATCCCTTTGTCGGTGAAGAACTTGAGCAGTCTGCCCCTTTGCTCAACGTCCTGGGACCTTGTCTGGGTATTGCCCGGTTCAAACGATTCATAATTCTGCACGGCGGTCGTCGTGTCAATATACATCGCAGCGGGCTTCAATGTCTCGATATTTTCCCAGTTTCGCTCGGCGTATTTGAGCCCGTTGCGCGAATTGAGTATGTAGGCCTGTCCGCCCGCCCAATAGCCGCCGGCCATAAGCCGCCCATCGGCTAAGCGAATGACGCCATTCGGAAAGCTCGGGCACTGCTCATAGATATCCTGATAATTATCGTGCAGCCCCCCCGCAATCGGCCCGGCCATCGAGCACAGGCCCTTCAACTCTTCGACGGTTCCGAGCTGCCTTTCCGGAGGCCAGATGTCCGGGTGCGACCAGTCGTATCCGCCGTTTATCCAGCCGCGAAGAACGGCGAGACCCTTCATTCCCAGTTGCCCGGCCTGCTCGATTACCTGCCCGGCCTGTGAGTGCGTGACGAATATCCTCATCTTGCCGCCTATCTGCGACTCGTCGAAGGGTCGAAGCCGGTTCTCGAACCACCGCCTGGTATATGCGGGATAGGCCTGTGTTATGGACAGGATTCTGCCGCCGAGCAGATTCTTCAATGCCGGCCGCTTTCCCATTTTATCTTTAAGGGATACGTACAACCCATTCTCAATCGCCCACGCCCGGTATGCCTTCGCTAAGCCCACGTAGCCGCCGGTTGTAAAGCGGTAGCGAATCGTTCGCGGATACGACCATTTGCCGAGCGACTTGAGCCAGCCGGGCGAGGCGCTCATCTCGGCTGCCGTCACGCCGGCATCTGCGAATCTTTTGTTGAATATCGCTATCCAGCCCGCTGCTTCAGGGTCTTTGTTTCCCTTGAGCCCGCCGAACCACCGCATATTTAGGTGACTAAAGAAGGTCCAGAACCGACGGTCCGACATCGGTTTACGAAGCCACAGCCCGACGCCCCTCGGGAAAACCATGCTCTCGGATTGTATCGGCGGCGGAAAAACCAAACTCTGCAATCCCTCGTCAATATCGCTCAGTGTGAACTCGAGCCAGGGCCCATCGAGTTTTACATCACAGGTGAATTGGCCCATCGGCTTGAGCAGCCGGCCCAGCATCGTGAACCGAATTGAATCACCGCCGGCCTTGCCCCGGAACCGGCCCGGGTACTGCTCACAAATCGACCGTTCGCTGCGCTGCCAGACGTGGCCCACATCAATCGGCCCGGCCTCCTCAAACGCCACAGGCCCCATCCGCCACTTCGTATTTGTCTTTTTGTCCAGCAGGTCCGCCGTCGCGTCGCTGTAAATCTCAACCTTCATATATTTGTTTTCCAGCCGTTTGATTACCTTGCTGCTGTGGGCAATTTCGGTGGAGGCGCTGCTGCGGACAACACCTGCCTGCTCTGCCTTTGCCTGAGCAAATCCTGAAAAGGAAAGAAGGGAAAAAACCACGCAGCACAAAAACGAAACCTTCCCCGGATAAATTGTCTTCACTGGTTGCCTCCTTAAAGATTCATCTGTACGCGGATATTAAAGTTTTTCGTTTTTAAGTTTAACACCATGTTTTTGCAGATATTTTTTTAGTTCCGGTATATCAATGGTATGAAAATGAAATACCGAGGCAGCAAGTAAAATGGCAGCGCCCGCTTGTACTGCTTGATAGAAATGTTCCATTTTGCCTGCCCCTCCCGATGCCACTATCTCTGCGGAGCATACTTTAGCCATTGCTTTTATTACGGGCAAATCATATCCTGTTCCGGCGCCATCCCCGGCTTTACTTGTCGGCAGTATTACAGAAACACCGAAATCATCAACTTTTTTAGCCCAATCTATAGCATCTGCACCCGTAGCGGTTCTTCCACCGTCTATATAAACTTCATAACCGGATGGCATTGATTCGTTTATATCCACATCTATAGCAATGGTAAGCTTGTCTGTGCCAAACTCTGCCAGCATTTCCTTAATAATCTCAGGTTTACGAAAAGCTGCGCTGCTTATCGATATTTTGTTTGCGCCTGCTTCCAGAACCGCCGCTGCTGAAGCAATATCAGAAATACCACCGCCAACAGTAAACGGAATAGTCGTAACTTCAGCTACTTTCTTGACTACGTTCAGCATAGTCGGCCGATTCTCAACAGTTGCAGTTATGTCCAAAAGAGCAAGTTCATCCGCTCCGGCCCGGCAATAAGCTTTCGCGCATTCGACAGGGTCACCCGCATCACGGATATCAACAAAATGAACACCTTTAACAACGCGACCGTTCTGCATATCGAGGCAAGGCATAATACTGACTGGTCTATCCACTTTCATTTCTCCTTTTGCCTGAAGGAACAGCTAAAAATCGGTTTTATAGAACCCGGCCTGCAAAATTGCCTCTGATTATAGCTTTGTCGAATGTGTTTGCAAGTTCCATTTGACAGTTCGCTCGTTTTATACTTTAATCTTTCGAAATCTGCGGAACCGTATCGAAGCCAATGGTATATCAGGAGAATTTAATATGCCCAAACGCACGGACATTCACAAAGTAATGATTATCGGCTCAGGCCCAATTATAATAGGTCAGGCATGTGAATTCGACTATTCCGGCACTCAAGCCTGCAAGGCCCTTCGAAAGTTGGGATACGAGATAGTCCTGGTCAATTCAAACCCGGCTACGATTATGACGGACCCCGGAATGGCTGACATCACTTATATTGAGCCGTTGAACCTGCAAACAATGGCAAAAATCATTGAAAAGGAACGACCGGACGCGCTGCTGCCTAATCTTGGCGGCCAAACCGGGCTTAATTTGTCGTCTGAACTTGCAAAGACAGGAGTGCTGAAAAAATATGGTGTAAAAGTAATAGGAGTACAGGTTGATGCTATCGAACGCGGCGAAGACAGAATCGAATTTAAAAAGACTATGAGCAAGTTAGGCATTGAAATGCCAAAAAGTGAGCCGGCGTTCAGCGTTGAAGAGGCCGAGAAAATAGCCAAAGAGCTATGCTATCCTGTGGTAATTCGTCCCGCCTACACTATGGGTGGAACCGGTGGAGGATTGGTTTATAACGTCGATGAACTGAGAACTATTGCAGCCAGGGGACTCTCGGCCAGCTTGGTCAACCAAATTCTGGTCGAAGAATCCGTCCTCGGATGGGAAGAGCTGGAACTGGAAGTCGTCAGGGATTCGAAAGCTCAAAAGATAACCGTTTGCTTTATTGAGAATGTCGATGCAATGGGAATACATACCGGCGATTCATACTGTACAGCTCCCATGTTGACTATTGACGAGAAATTGCAGCGGAGACTTCAGGAATATTCTTTCGATATCGTTGATGCCATTGAGGTTATCGGCGGCACTAATATACAATTCGCTCACGACCCAGAAACCGGGCGGGTAGTCGTGATTGAAATAAATCCAAGAACATCACGCTCATCGGCATTGGCTTCAAAAGCCACCGGCTTCCCAATCGCTTTAGTATCCTCGATGTTAGCCGCCGGCCTTACGCTCGACGAAATTCCTTACTGGAGGGACGGAACGCTCGAAAAATATACACCATCAGGTGATTACGTTGTAGTTAAGTTCGCTCGTTGGGCATTTGAGAAGTTCAAAGGCGTTGAAGACAAACTTGGCACACAAATGCGTGCCGTCGGAGAAGTGATGAGTATCGGTAAGAATTACAAGGAAGCTTTTCAAAAAGCTATTCGCTCTCTGGAAAACGGCAGATACGGACTGGGCTTTGCAAAAAACTTCAATAAACTGCCGCTCGACGACCTGATAAGGCTTGTAAGCACTGCTACCAGTGAACGTCAGTTCATTATGTATGAAGCTCTGCGTAAAGGCGCTTCTATCGAGCTGCTGCACGAAAGAACGCACATTAAAGAATGGTTTATCCGGCAAATGGCTGAACTTGTCGAGATGGAAGAAAAGATATTGAAACACAAGGGCAAGGTAATTCCTGATAAACTTTTGATACAGGCCAAGAAAGACGGATTTGCGGACCGCTACCTTGCAGAGATTCTCGGAACCAGTGAAGGCAAAATCCGCCGGCAAAGAATAAAACTGGGTGTTGTCGAAGGATGGGATTCGGTACCGGTCAGCGGTGTTGAAAATGAAGCATATTACTTTTCAACATATAATGCTCCGGACAAAGTAGGCATAACACAAAATCGCAAGATTATGGTGCTCGGAGGTGGCCCGAATCGAATCGGACAAGGTATAGAGTTTGATTACTGCTGCGTACACACTGCATTTGCTCTGCGCGACGAAGGTATGGAAAGCATAATGGTCAACTGCAACCCTGAGACCGTTTCAACAGACTATGACACTTCTGACAAGCTGTATTTCGAACCTTTAACCGTAGAAGATGTTTTAAGCATCTACGAGAAAGAAAAACCGGAGGGAGTGATAGTGCAATTCGGCGGCCAAACGCCGTTGAATATTGCACGGCAGCTCGAGGAAGCCGGCGTTAATATAATCGGTACCTCTCCTGAAACAATTGATTTGGCTGAAGACCGTGACAGATTCCGGGCAATGATGGAAAAACTCGATATACCGATGCCTGAATCCGGCATGGCCAGTAATCTTGAGCAGGCGTTGCAAATTGCAAAGCGAATCGGGTATCCTTTAATGGTAAGACCGTCATACGTACTGGGTGGTCGTGGAATGGAAGTTGTTCACGATGAAGAAATGCTTCGTGAATATGTAGCCGCTGCCGTGGAAGTGACACCGGAAAGGCCGATTCTGATAGATAAGTTCCTGGTTAACGCAACCGAAGCTGAAGCAGACGCTATCGCAGACGGAACCGATGTATTTGTCCCTGCGGTTATGGAACACATCGAGCTTGCCGGTGTGCATTCCGGCGATTCGGCCTGTGTCATTCCACCAGTTTCAATTCCACAAAAACATATCGATACTATTTGCGAATATACGAAGAAAATAGCAACTGAGCTAAACGTTGTAGGTTTGATGAATATGCAGTATGCGATAGCAGATGATACGGTGTATGTCCTCGAAGCCAATCCAAGAGCATCGAGAACGGTTCCGTTGGTATCAAAGGTATGCGGGATATCAATGCCACGGGCGGCAACACAGATTATGCTTGGCAAAAAACTTGCCGATTTGAACCTGGAGCGAAAACATATCCCTTATTTCGGCGTAAAAGAAGCTGTTTTTCCATTTAATATGTTCCAGGAAGTTGACCCGCTGCTCGGACCTGAAATGCGCTCGACAGGCGAAGTGCTGGGATTAGCTGATTCTTTTGGCCTGGCTTTCTTCAAGGCCCAGGAGGCGACACAACAACCGTTGCCTTCAAAGGGAACTGTTTTGATAACGGTTGCCGAACCTGATAAAGCTGCAATCGTCGATGCAGCCAGAGCTTTCAGCAAGCTTGGTTTTAACATTATGGCTACCGAAGGAACACATAAGTATTTGACTGAAAAAGGCATAAAGGCGGAGCAGGTTCTTAAAGTATATGAGGGCAGGCCGAATATTATTGATGCGATAAAAAACAAATCGGTTCAGTTGATAATAAACACTCCGATAGGCAAGCGAAGTCAATACGACGATTCCTACATAAGAAAAGCTGCTATTAGGTATAAAATACCATACATCACAACCACAACTGCCGCAGCCGCTACCGCAAAAGGTATCGCCGCAAGACAGAGTAAGGATGCAATCGTCAAATCTCTGCAAAGCTATCATCGTGGCTTTGTGTAAGCTGTTGTAGCTGCTACTTAAATTGGTGTATCTGCTTATACGGCAATATGTTATTACCATTAGTAAAATCGTAACTTGCGCTGTAGTACTGATATCTGATTGGTTGTTTTGCTAAAGAACGTTTAGTTCTCGATACATTGTTTCAGAAGTATTAAACCTGAGATACTCCTGATTATACTATTTTATCAGAACTATTGCAAAGCAAATATCGGTAAATCCAAGCACTTTTGCCCTCGTCAGAATCAGAGTTTATAGTCTTCTGTCGAGTTTTCGGTAGCTTATGGCCTCGGCGACGTGCTCGGGTGCGATGGATTCTTCGCCGGCCAGATCGGCGATGGTGCGGGCCGTCTTACAGATTTTATCGTGTGCGCGGGCGCTCAGGCCGAACTCGGTCATCGCCTGCTTGAGCAGCATCTCCGAGCTTGAGTCGAGCGGGCAGAACTTTTCGACTTGCTTATGGGTCATTCGCGAGTTCGTCAGGATTTTGCCGTCGCCGAAGCGCCTTGTCTGGGCCGCTCTTGCCTTGATTACGTCGGCTTTCATCTGCTCGGAGCCGAGCTGCCGACTCCTTGAGCGCAGCCGGCTGAAGGATATCGGCGGGACGTCTATGTGGATATCGATTCTGTCAACGAGGGGGCCTGAGATTTTCGAGATGTACCTTTCAATCTGGCCTGGTGTGCACTTGCAGCGTCTGGCGTCCGTGCCGAAATAGCCGCACGGGCACGGGTTCATCGCCGCTACGAGCATAAACTTAGCAGGAAAACGAGTGCTGCGCTTGGCGCGGGAAACAGTGACAAAACCGTCCTCCATGGGCTGGCGAATCATCTCCAGGACGTGCCTTGGAAACTCTGCAAACTCGTCGAGAAAGAGTATCCCGTAATGCGCCAGAGACAGCTCGCCCGGCCGGGGCGTGGTGCCGCCGCCGACAAGAGCCGGGCCGCTGGCCGTATGGTGCGGCATCCGAACAGGCCGGGTCGCCATAAGAGCCCTGTCACGAGCCAAAAGCCCTACCGATGAATAGATACGGGTCGTCTCCAGCGATTCGGCCAAGCTCAATGCCGGCAGTATGCTCGCCAAGCGCTGGGCCAGCATCGATTTGCCCGCGCCGGGCGGGCCTATCATCATTATGTTGTGCGCCCCGGCCGCCGCCACCGTCAGCGCACGCTTGACGGATTCCTGGCCTTTAACATCCGCAAAATCCAGTTCGTAATTCGACGCCACGTCAAAAAGCTCGTCAATATCGACAACCGTCGTTTCCAGCGGCAGTTGTCCCGAAAGGAAGCTCGCCGCCTGAGTCAGCGAGCCGACGCCGTAAACCTCGATGCCCCGAACTACGCCGGCCTCTCTGGCGTTTTCGAGGGGGACGAGCATCTGCTTAAAGCCGTTTGCCGCAGCCGTCATCGCCATACTCAAAACGCCGTTGACGTGCCTTACCCTTCCGTCCAGTGCCAGCTCGCCGACGATGACGTATTCGGCTAAAAAGTCGCTTGTAAATACCCCTGAGCCGGCCAGCATCCCCAGCGCAATGGGCAAATCGAAGGCAGGACCCTCTTTTTTGACGTTGGCGGGGGCAAGGTTCACGACAGACTGCGTCCTGGGGTATTTGTAGCCCGAGTTGATAATTGCGCTTTTGACCCGCTCGGTGCTTTCCTTGACCGCCGTATCGGGCAGGCCTACAATCAGCGTTTTTTCAAACCCGCCGCGGGCGACATCGACCTCGACCTCGCAGATAACCCCTTCGATACCATCAAGCGTAACACTGTGCAACCTGGCTA
>CAZPDW010000093.1:0-8682 GCA_964585535.1 uncultured Pirellulales bacterium | reverse complement strand
GGCTTAGTATTTTGTCCCTTGCAATTGCCGCTTCGGAAGCAACCGCCTCGTCGTTTAAGTACGGTTCTATAATCTGAAGCGCTTGCGGTGCTGCAACGTCTGCCAGTCCCGACAATACAAGCTTCTTTTCCTCAGGCCGTTTCGCAAATCCAAGTGCCTTTTCATACATCGCCAGTGTCTCCTCTGTGGGTCGCTCGTAACCCAGTCTGAGCAATCGCACATATCCACGGAACGCTAATATACGATGCGTATCGTTCGCAGACTCGGCCATGACATCCAGAAGACTATCCACCGCCTGCGTGTTGGGCCAGGCCGCCAGCTCGCGAATCGCCGTGTCACGGACCTGTTCGTCTTTGTCACTCAGCGTTTGCTGAATCACTTTTAGTCCCTTGTCATTGCCTATGCCGCCAACTATGCGTAGAAGAGAGCATTTGACGCCTGAACGCTGCTCATTTTCAAATACGCCCAGTATTTCATCAGCTCGCTGATTCTCATTACCGATCTTTTTTGCCAATGCGATAATTGCCCTTTCTGCCTCTGACCGACATCCCGTGCCGTCATCCGAATCCGCCAGATTCAAGTAGCGTTCAATCAGAATCGGCAGTTGCTTTTCACCAGCTAACTTGCCGAGGGCCCTGAATGCGGCCTTGCACACATCGCTATCCCGGCTGGACGCCTCGTCAAGTAATGCAGGGACTGAACCGGATGCACGCCTGTCGCTGAGGACCCTGATTAACTCGACATGGGTTTGTGCCTCCGCGGTCTGCATAGTATCAATGATAGCGCTCTCGACTCCGGCGCCGCTAATCCTTCTCAGAGATGCCAGGGCAATATTCTTCTCCCTGGCACTTCGGTCGTCTGCAATGGCTTTGCAGAGCGTCTTAACCGAAGATTTGTCGCCTATAATTCCCAGTGCCTCAAGGGCGGCCTGCCGAACTTCGGGCCTGGGGCTTTGTGTCATTTCAGTAATGGCCGGCCTGACGGATACGTCGCCTGTCTCAGCCAAAGCGTAAATAAGAAGACTTTGCTGCCGGCCCTCCAATCGAGGCAGTTCTGCAACAAGCTCGCTTATCACGTTTTCCGCCTTCAGTCGTGGGCTGTTGGCAATAGCTGTGTGCTTTAACATTTCGTCATCACCGTACAGGACTGATTTGACGCGAGCCAGTGCCTCCGGACCTTCGATGTTCATTATGCCCAACAGAGCAGACCGACGGAACAGTGCATCGTCGCTTTTCAGCATCTCATTATAAATCGACAGCGCCTCAGTTTTGCGCCCCTGCAATGCCAGAAATTCGGCATGTTGCAAGTATGCCTCTGTTGCCACGGCCTTCATTCCTGCGTCGGTGCTTGAGCGAAATCTCTCCAATGCCTTTATCGCGGATTCGCCGCCAATCTTTCCCAGAGCAACTGCGGCACTTTCAGCCACGTCTGCATTGTTGTTCGATACAAGCTTGCTCAGGATTGGAATACTCTCCCTCTCGCGGCGGTCTCCCAGAATATTAATGATTCTGACTTTGGTATTGTCATCGACGTCCCGCAGCACCTGGCGCAGGGCCTCGCCGGCCGTAGCAGATTGATTATTCCTGAGGGCAAAACAGGCCATCTCCGCCGTCTCTTCATCTGCCAGCATTTCTGCAAGCGAGGGCACTGAAACCTCTGTTCCAATAATCCAAAGTTGTTTGCATACAAACCACTTGCCCTCAGTAGTAGCATCCGATTTCAGAAACCTTGCCATTTCCTGTTCAACATATTCGCTGAACTCGCCCTGACTTTGACACTGCCGGACAATTGCCTCAATCGTGCGCAGAACGTTCGGGGCCGCCTGGTATTCGTAATCCTTCAGCTCTTCGAGCTGTTCGTCAACGTCCTGTTTGGTGAAAGCTGCTGCCTCCGTATCAGGAACGAGAGAACAGAATATCAATAGCGCGACCGCCGCTAAGACGCGGTATGTTTTTATATCATTCATCTCAATAGCCCTTTTACAGTGTGTAAACTGACCGGTTACGTTCGTTGAGTTTATTACAGTCGCCAGGGTGGCCGCATCGCTCTCGAAATCATTGCGTTGGCCTGCGAATCATTGACAAATCGTTCCGATTGAGGGTCCCACTTCAGGCTGCGCCCCAGACGCAGACATATATTGGTAATGTGCCCGACAGTCGTTGCCCGATGAGATTTTTCAGCCGAGGACACGGTCTCCCTGCGGCTCCTGATGCAATCCAGGAAATTGCGAATATGCTCTCCCGTATGAGCCCAGCTCCGAGATGATATGCCTCGATACCTCAATATCGATTCGGGTTCTGCAGTAACCACATTCGTCTCATCGTCCACCTGAATCCAGCCCTCGGTCCCGACGAAACGAATAAACCGTTCTTCAAAGAGACCTTTGGATTGTAGTACCAGCTTCAGCCCGTCGGCGTACGTACAAGTCACTTTGCCGCTAATGGGTACGTCGGCAAAATTCTTCTCGGCAAAGACCCCTGTGCCTTCGTAATGCACAGGGCCTGTATCATCCTTATCGAGACCCCACTGAGCAATATCGGTATAGTGACATCCCATCCCAATCATCGCCCCTCCCCCGGTGTCCCAGAAGTCGTTCCAGCCATAAACACGCCTCGGTATAAAGGGATGATAAGGTGTCGGCCCCAGCCACATATCGTAGTCAAATCCGTCCGGAATCGGTGCCGGGCCCTGCGGCCTTACCATTCCGCTCTCCCACACCTGTGCAATCACCGTGTGCACCTTGCCAATCATGCCCCTTTGAGCAACCTCTACCTGAAATTGATAAGAGTCCACTGAACGACGCTGATGACCGCACTGATAGACCGTTCCGAGTTTCTTCATTGTATCAGCGACGGCCCTGCTTTCTTCGATGGTCAGTGACATCGGCTTTTCAGAATAAATGTCCTTGCCCGCCCTTGCCGCCATGATAGAGGAAATCGCGTGCATCCGGTCGCCGGTGGCAATTAAGACCGCATCGATATCATCGCGAGCCAGAACATCCCTGAAGTCGTGATAGGAAGTACAATCACTGTTTCCATGATGTGCATCTACACGGGCTTTGGCGGCCTCGCGTCGGTCTTGCCGTGCATCGCATACGGCAAGGCACTGTACCTCTTTGAATGTCATGAAATGGTCCAGCACAACCGTTCCTCGACCGCCGTTGCCGATAGCCGCCAGTGTAATTCGTTCGCTGGGGGCAACGCTGCTACCCCTGCACAGTGCAGAAACGCCGATTACCGCTGGCACAGCGCAAACAGCAGCGGCCTTTAAAAAATCTCTTCGCCCCATCTCTTCGTTATTCATAGCCGGTTCCCCATAAATGATAAAACTGATAAATAAGCATCTGACCCGAATCTACTGTCTGATACCTCTACTACCACAATTTTCTTCAAAATGCAACCATCTGCCCTTGGTCCGCTTTCAATAATGCAATAATGGAATAATGGGGACAGTGGGGCTGTTGAAAAACCCTGTCAACAACCGAAGGGGCCGCGATTGGCAGTGCAAAAACACAGGCCGGACGCTCTTCAAGGAACCTTTTCAACAGCCCCACTGTCCCCAGTTTTCAGTTTCTCAGTTTCTACCAGTTCTATGTATCCGTCTTCGGTAGTCATCCAATGCCATATAATCTGTGCAGCGAAACCCTAAAACGTGACGCACTTTGTTACAATTTTACCATTTTTTTTATCAATCCCGCTGATTTTCTCGCCCATTCCGGCCTGACGGGTCTTTGGGCATCGTTGTCTGGGTATGTTATCGGGCAAAATCCGGGCCGCCCGCCGGGGACATGGGGTAATTCTCAGCCGCCCGGATTTGCAGATAGCAAAAACCGGCGCATAATTTAAGTAGGAGGTCGGCTTTCCCCGGCGTGATGCGAATGACGGCTTGTTATATGATTCGGTAACGCTCGATTGCTCCGAAAGTTGCCGTCCTCGTATGTCGATAATGCCACTGTGGTTCGCCCCGCCGTTTCGGGCGTGGGCCGATTGCCCTGAGCCGCGATAAAGAAACCGAATTTCCGGGGTCGCTGAAATGAAACACAATGTAAAAGTTGCCCGCCTGCACAGAAAAGCCGTCGTCCTGCCCCTGATGATGATAGCCGTGGTCATACTTCTTGTCCTCGGTACGGGACTGTTGGCCCTGGATTTCCACGTCCGCTCCTGGGCCGCTCGGACATCGTCCGAAATCTCAAGCCGTATTGCCGCCGACGCCGGCCTCGAAAAAGCGCTCTATATGATGAACCAGAAAACGCTTCAAAAGCCCTGGAACGACAATCTTCTGCCGATGGCAGTCGGGGAGCGGCTGCCTAACTGCGACGCAGTCTTCACCTATAAGGTCGTAAAGGACACCAACGCCGATTATGTCGCCACATCCGTCGGTGGCTCAGGGCGGTTTTGCAAAGTCGTCTCAGCCATCCTTGAAATCAAAGGTATCTTTGACCATGCTGTTCTCTCAAAAGACAGAATCGTATTGATGCCGAACACTACGGTAACCGGCTACAACTCCGATGACATAACCGATACCGACGTAGACGTCACAATTGGAACTATCAGTACCGAAAGCGACAGAATCCCAATAGGGCCCGGAACGGTAATCGATGGCGATGTCTTCGTCGGCGTCGGCGGAGACCCCAACGACGGCATCGGTGCCGGCGGCACCATAACCGGCATAAAGTATGCCCTGCCGGTTGCACCGGAATTTCCGCATATAACAGCTCCACCCCTGCCGGATGTGGGCACGGGCATACTCACCGACGGTGCCACCCTAACACTCGTTCCTGCCGACAGTGGACAGTATTCCGATATTACCGTTTTAGGGGGAGTCGATGGACGAGTAGTGGTTGATGGGGGAACTGTTGTCCTTCACGTTACCGGCGACATCCAGCTTGGCAACAGCAGCGAAATCCTCGTAAAGTCCGACTCCTCACTCATCCTTTACATAGACGGCAACATCCTCACAAACAACGACAGCAGCATCACTTATGAGGGAGAGCCCAGCAAGCCAAAGCACCTCCAGATTTATGCCACGGGTACGTCAGAGCAGACCTTCGACCTGAAGGCCAAAAGCAGCTGGTCCGGAGTCGTGTACGCCCCCGACGTTGATATCCAGATAAATGCCAAGGGGGATATCTACGGCTCGCTTGTCGCGAATAGCGTCGATTTCAAATCAGGCGGCACCATCCACTACGATAAAGCACTCAAAAAGGTGTCCGTCGACGAGACCGGAATCTACTTCGTCGTAAAACGATGGAGCGAACCGTAGCCAACGCGCCTTTCAGCCCGCACGAACCTCGCGCCGCTCGGCGTCGTATATCATCCGCCTGCCCTCATCCATAGACCGCACGGACATAATGCACGCCACCGCGTGCTGATAGCCGGCCTCGATTGGGGCGACCGGCTGGGTGCGGCTGCGAAGGCACTGAAGCCAGTTCAGCCAATGGTCCGGGACAGCTACGGGCTTGACCGTGTTTTTGCCGCGTATCCTGCCGCGACGCCTGCTCCCTCCCTCGCCTGAATACACCGGCTCGCTCTGGTTGCTCATATCCAGCAGTCCCTCGTCGGCGAACATCATCGTTCTGTTGCCTAACCAGTTGCCGCAGTTGGTCGTGTAGCTCACCATAAACTCCTCGGGATATACCCACAGCGCCTGAACCTCGTCCGGCGTGGTAAATTTGAACTTATCCTTCCACGTAAACGTCCCGCCTGAACACACACAGCTCGTCGGAATCGTCGCGCCGGTGATAAAGTGCACGAGGTCGATGAAGTGAGCGCCCAACTGCGGCACAGGCCCGTCACAGAACTCCCGGTACCCGAACCAGCGCGAATACAGCGTCGGGTCGAACGGCGCCTTCGGGGCATCCATAAGGAATTCGTCCCAGTCTATGTCCTCTTTCTTTACGTCCTTGACGGGCTGGTACCAATATGGCTTGTCCATATTTCGGCTCTGCTCAACCCTGCTGATATGTCCGAAGATACCCGTTCGGTACAAATCCCGGCAGCCCACACACTCTGGCTGACTCCTGCGCTGCGTACCGATTTGAACGATGATGCCGGCCTTCTTGACCGCATCGTAAGCCGCCCTGAGCTTATCCATTCGCCTGGCCAAGGGCTTTTCGCAATAGGCGTCCTTTCCCGCCTCAGCCGCCGCCTGCAGATGAGTCGTGTGTTGGTGGTCGCACGATGCAATCATCACCGCATCCACGTCCTCCAGCGCCAGCAAATCTCGATACGAAGAAAACTGCCTCGGCTCCCGCCCATACCATTCCTTCACCTGCGCCGCCGCCTTCTCTCGCGCCACACGCCACGGGTCGCACACAGCCGTGAACTCGACATTTTCGCTTTCCGAGTGCTTGTGCACGTTGGGCATATGGACGCCGATGCCGCGACTGCCACAGCCGATTTGACCGATTGAGATGCGTTCGTTCGCACCCATCACCCGCCCATAGCTCGCCGCCGACATCGCCATCGCTGCACTCCCCGCCGCCGAGACCTTCTTCAAAAAACTCCTTCGTGAATAATTACCTGCCATTCTTTTGCTCTCCTGAACTATTGAATCCAATATCATATCCGTCGGTCTTTACTCACTGCTATTGTACTCGAACACCTCTTCGATGCCAACTCCGAACGCCCCGGCTATCCGAAACGCTTGAAAAACCGGCACGGATAAACCGGAAATTTTTTCCGGCGGCGTCTTATAAAATCAAATCCCGCACCTGAAAAAACGGGCATTTTTCTCTGTAACTTCTTTTTTCGCAAGTGCTTACTTGATTCTCGTATCCCATTTCGGTATAATATCTCTAACAATAGCAAATGGGGGTTTTTGTAATACTGCTGCGAATTTTTTGGAGGGCGTATGAATCTACGATACTCAATTTCCGATACCGAGCTTGCGAAGGTCAAAGTTCGCCTGGCGGCCGGCGGTACTGCCGTCGGTTGGGATGCATCGAAATCAAAGAGACGCATCACGCTCTTGCTGCTTCTACTGGTCCTCGCGGGCGCCGGCGCCTTTGCCCTTGCCCATAGCGCTCCGGAAAAGACCGCCCGGCTGTACAAGCTGCTCACCGCCGACAGGGCTATGGTCACCGCAATCTCGTACAACGCACAGAATCCCTCCGCAGTTGTTCTCGGTCGGCTCGTCCACGAAGGCGACACCGTCGCCGGCTACTACGTTGTCGGAATCGGCCCCGACAAAGTTGAGCTCACAAAGGACGGGAATAATATTACCGCCGGCGTCCGGGCGAAATCCATCCTGCTGCCGGGCATAGTTCACTAATACCAGGCGTCATTTTGTGGAGAAGCCAGATGCTCTTCAAATTAAATAAACGAACCACCGAAATAACCGAAGCCACCGAGGCCCGGCAGATTCTCCGGCACCTCGGCATGCTCGCTGAGCGCATCGACCAGGCCGTCATTATCACAGACCTCGCCGGCGGCGTCCACTTCGCAAATACCCGATGGGCCCTGATGCACGGCTACAAATCGAGCGCCGAGCTTATCGGAAAACACATCAGCTCGTTCTATTCAAAACGGCAGATGAAAAATACAATCAGAGGCGCACTGAAGCAGACCAGGAACGCCGGCTTGGCCGTCGCTTCAACCGAAAACCTCAGAAGAGACGGGACCGCCTTCAAAACAAAAATCAGGATGACCGCCCTCAAAGACAAAAACGCAAAACCTGAAGCCATTCTCGTCTTCACAGAAGACCTCTCGAAGGGCAACGGCCTACGGCTCGAGCTGAAGCGAACAAAAAAACAAATCGAGCAGCTCAAGTCACAAATCAGTCAGCAGAACAAAAATACCGCCCAGCCGACCCGGATGCCGACCGGCCCGCCCAACGCCGGCGACGCCGACGAACAGTCCGACCCCTCCCATGCAACACTGCCCGCCGACCAGCTCAGCCGGCTCGCCCGGATGGCAAAGCGCTTCGCATAGATGAACCCTCTCGGAACCGCCGAATCGAAAATTGCAAATCAGGATTTCCAGCACCCCGGCCCTGCCGGCTCCTCTGCCCGCTGACAGAAAAAGGGCTGTGCACCTCTCAGCACACAGCCCATTTGTGTTATTAAATAGTGCTCCCGGTTGAAATTTCCCGTTCGTTCGCGGGTAAGTAACTTTAGAACAACAGCTTAAAATCCCACTCGCGGGAATTTATTACCCTGAAGGGTATACATTCCAGCAAGCTCTATGTTTTTATCAATCCCAATCAAACCGTGCCTCTGGTATGCGGGGTCCGCCGAAGGTCGAATTATCTCTGCCGCCCCGGCCCTGCTACCACATCCTTCTTTGCCCTGGCCCCATACCTTGCCATCGTCTCATACCCATCGCTCCGCGTCGCTGCCGCATACCTCGCCGACCTCTCATACCCATCGCTCCGCGTCGCCGCCGCATACCTCGCCGACCTCTCATACCCATCGCTCCGGGTCGCTGCCGCGTACCTCGCCAACTTCTGATGCCCATCGCACCGGGTCTCTGCCGCATACCGGGCCAACTTCTCATACCCATTGCTCCGGGTCTCTGCCGCATACCGGGCCAACTTCTCATACCTGTCGCACCCCTGCGCCAATCAGCTCTGCGTTCGGCGACCCTGCGCTTGCGTGCGCCTGCAACCAGCCCTGCCGCCTGACGAGCCGGGCCGGGTTCTGCAAATCCTCGCTGCAATCGACCACTGTCGCGGTTTGGTCTT
>CAZPDW010000092.1:0-8827 GCA_964585535.1 uncultured Pirellulales bacterium | reverse complement strand
TGTCCGAAAAGCTCACCGAAGCCCAAAAAGTCGGAAGGCAGCTCCGTATTAAGCTGGGCCTGGACCCGACCAGCCCCGATATACATCTGGGTCATACCGTTGTGCTTCGCAAGATGCGGCAGTTCCAGGACCTTGGCCACAGGGCGGTTCTCATCATAGGCGACTATACCGCCCGCATCGGCGACCCGACGGGCCAGAACGCCACCAGGCCGATGCTTTCACCAGAGCAAATCAGGCAAAACGCCCAGACCTACTTCAACCAGGCCGGCAAAATCCTCGATACCTCCGAAGGAAAACTCGAAATAAGATACAACTCCGAATGGCTCGAAAAACTTACACTTATGGAGCTTATCCGGATTGCGTCGAAAAAGACCGTCGCCCAGATGCTCCAGCGGGACAGCTTCAAGCTGCGTCTGCAAAAAGACATCGACGTATATACCCACGAGTTTCTCTATCCGCTTATGCAGGGTTACGACTCGGTCGTCGTTAAAAGCGACGTCGAGTTAGGCGGCACCGACCAGACCTTCAATAATCTCGTCGGCCGCGATATCCAGCGCGGCTACAATCAACAGCCGCAGGTCGTTATCACTATGCCGATTCTCGTCGGCCTTGACGGCGTCGAAAAAATGAGCAAATCGAAAGGCAACTACATCGGCGTTACCGATGAGCCGAACGATATGTTCGGAAAGGTTATGAGCATCTCCGATGAGATGATGGAGAACTACTTCACGCTGCTGACCGACCTTGACGCCGAAAAAATTGCAGAACTGACCGACCCTGAAAGAACCCACCCCAAAGAAGCCAAAGTCCTCTTAGGCAAAACAATCGTCTCGCAATTCTACGATGATGCCGCAGCCGAGGCCGCCGCCGCACACTTCGAGAAGGTTTTCGCCCAAAAACAGCTTCCTGACGACATCCCCGAATTTACCCTGCCCACCGAATCCATCTCAGTAAAGCAACTGCTGCTCGCCTGCAAGCTCGTCTCGACGGGCGGCGAGGCGAAACGAATGTGCGCACAGTCGGCCGTCACTATCGACGGCAACAGAGTCACCGACCCGAACGCACAAATCACCCCCACAAGCGGAATGACCATCCAGGTAGGCAAAAGAAGATTCGCAAAAATATCTGTCAAATAAGACACAGATGCTATAGAGACCTCAGAGCGGTTTGATGAAAATTACGTATGACCCCAGATATAATATCGCCTACATCCGCTTCAGCGAAAAAACAACCGAGGCCGAGGCAATACGTCTAAGCGATGAAGCAGTGGTTGATATTGCTCCTGATGGGACCGTTTACGGTATCGAGCTGCTGAACGCAAACGACCAATTTCGGCGCGAAGACGGGGGCGAGCTTGTCGTAATCAACGAAGCCACGGGCCGGCAGAGTAAGCTGCCTCTCACCGGAAAAGCCGGGTAAGAGACCCGCCCCGGGCGCTTTTTGATTATGGCTTTGTGATGAACTCGGTAATGTCGAAGTATAACGTCCGGTTGTCCCCGGTGGGCGTTGTAAACGCCATTATGTCGTATTTTCTGCCCTGAATCGAAACTGTCTGCTGCTGTTTCAATTCCCAGTCGGGATGCTCCTGTCTTACCCAGATATACTCGGCGCGGATGCCGTCCATCTTGCGCCGCGCCCTGATTACAACCGCCTTTTTAACCGAGCCGCCGTCGCCTCCTGCAAAGGTTACGCCGCTTTTCGCCAGGGCATCGATGGGTGAAACCTGCGCAGTGCCGGTCACCCCGGCCGGCTTAGCCGCCGGTCCGCAGCCCGCAAACAGCAACAGCAAAACAATAACAATCACATATTCAGTTCTCATACCGGCTCCAGAACAAAATATCGCTGCTCAGAACATAAGGCGGATTCACAGGCCTGTCAAGGGCGAAAAATTTCGTGCAATTCGAGCAGTCGGCGATTAAAATACATTGTATGAGACTGCCGAAACTTCAAAAGCCGGATAGATATGTTGGCCTGTACATGGTTGATTTCGGCGAGCACAGCGGGGTGGGTTTTACCGCCGAGGAGGTAGCCGAGCTGCTCGAAAGCGAGAAGTACAAAAACTGCAAGCCGTACAAGATTCACCGCGCCTATCCCGACGGCACGCTCGAGCTAAAAGGCGTCCGGCCCGAGACCTTCCAGCTCGAAGCGGGGCTGTTCTTTTATGCGGACGAGCTTGAGACGGCCCGAAGCGACTACAAACGCATAGTGAAAATCGGCGAAGAAAGCATTGTCCCCTGCCGGGCCAAAGTCCACCTGGCGAAATACGCCGACGACAAATTCGTGCTGGCGTTGATTTACCCGGCTGAGTATGACGACGAGATAAGCGGCTGGCTGCTTGAAAATAACTACCGAACCGCCGGCCCCGCCGAGGGTGGTACCGGGGCGGTTACTAAGTACTACGATGCAAAACCGCAAATCCTCGAACGGCACCAATTGTTTGCCCGGCCCGAAATCGAAAGCAGAACCGGCGACAAGCTGTTCGCCGCTGTAAAATTAGCCGTCCAGAGGTAATCGAGCGTTATGGCTGTTCGCACCAAAATTAGTGTGCTGCTGTCGTCCACGACGGCGGTGCTGTTTTCTGTTTTCAGCAGACGCAAACCGAAGCCGACCGCCGACGATTACCGGCGCATCGATTTCAAAACCAGCACCCAGCGTATGGGAGTTCGCTTTACAAATCGCATCCGCGACGTTTTCCGCTTCAAATGGCTCAGAAAATCCCGAAGCGAGACACAAAATGCCAGAAACATCAAATAACAACGTACCCCCAGGCGGCGAGCCGGTTCTCAGCGAAAACGCCTTGACCGTACTCACCGACCGCTACCTGTTAAAGGACGAGCAGGGCCGATGCATCGAGACGCCTGCTCAGCTTTTCGACAGGGTCGCCGCCCTGGCCGCCTCAATCGAAACAAGGTACGGCGCCAACGAATACGACGTCAAAAAATGGCACAAAGAATACTATCGTCTTTTGGCCTCGCTGGAATTTTTGCCCAACTCGCCGACGCTGATGAACGCAGGCAGGCCGTCCGGTATGCTCAGCGCCTGCTTCGTACTTCCCATCGAGGACAGCATCGAGGGCATATTCGAGACCATCAAGCAGACCGCCCTCATTCAGAAATCCGGCGGCGGCACGGGATTTTCTCTCGACCGGCTGCGCCCGACCGGCGACCGGGTCGCCTCCTCCGGCGGCACGACGTCAGGACCTATATCGTTCTGGCGGGTCTTCTCCGAAACCACCGACGCAATTCAGCAAGGCGCATTTCGCCGGGGCGCAAATATGGGTATGATGAGCGTTACCCACCCCGACATACTCAAGTTCCTCGGCGCCAAGCAGGACCTCAAGGCATTTACCAATTTCAACATATCCGTCAAGGTTACCAATAAGTGGATGGAAACTCTCCGGGACAGCCCCGATTCGCTTCACATTGTGACTAATCCCCGCACGAAACAGCGCTATCTGCTGGGCAAAGACATCCGGCTCGAAACCTATACGATAAACGACCTGCAAAAGCTGCCCCCCCAAGGGGCTGCACCGCAGACACCCGGCCGGTTCTACACCGTTGCCGACATCTGGAAAATGATTATCGCCTCGGCCCACAGCTCCGGCGAGCCGGGCCTGGCATTTATCGACCGCATCAACAGCGACAATCCGACGCCGTCGCTTGGGCCAATCGAGGCAACAAATCCGTGCGGCGAGCAGCCCCTGCTTGCCTACGAGGCCTGCACGCTCGGCAGTATAAATATAACGAAGTTTGTCACCGCCGGCCCGCCGAAACCCGACATCGACTGGCCCGGCCTGGGCCAAACCGTCCGGCTGGCCGTGCGCTTGCTCGACAGTATCGTCGATGCCTGCAATTACCCCGTCTCCGAAAGCTCCCGCCTTGCCCGGGCCAACCGGAAAATCGGCCTCGGTGTTATGGGCTTCGCCGACGCCTTGTTTTTGTTAGGCATAGGATATGACAGCCCCCAGGGCGTCGAATTTGGCTCACGGCTTATGGAGTTCATCAATAAAAAGGCCCGCGACGCCAGCAGCTCCCTTGCAAACGAACGAGGCCCCTTTCCAAACTGGACCAACAGCACCTGGAGAACCGAAAAAAATCTCAAGGTCCGAAACGCCCATCTGACCTGCATCGCCCCCACCGGCACAATCAGTATAATCGCCGGCTGCTCGGCCGGTATCGAGCCGCTCTACTCACTTGCCTTTATTCGGCAGGTACTCGACGGCAAAAAAATGCTCCAGATAAACCCCGTCTTCAAAAAAGTCGCCGAACAGGCCGGCCTCTACAACGAACAGCTTGAAAAGAAAATTCTGAAAACCGGCAGCATCCAGAAAATCACCGAAATACCCGCTCACATTCGAAAAATTTTCAAGTGCGCCTACGACATCAGCCCCGAATGGCACATCAAGATGCAGGCCGCCTTCCAGGAACACTGCGACGCCGCCGTCAGCAAGACGGTGAACCTGCCCGCAAAGGCAAAAGCATCAAGCGTCGATAAGGCCTACCGCCTTGCATATCGGCTTGGCTGCAAAGGAATTACAATCTACCGGCGCCACAGCAGGCCGCACGAGCCGATGACGCTCTGCTGACAACACGGGCACTTCCGGCGGCGGGGTATCAGGGTGCAGGGTATCAGTAAATCAGGGTATCAGGAGGAACGAGCTTCGATGAACAATCCCTGCAAACCGGCGTATATTTTATAGGACGATGTGAAATGAGGTAATTTAGGTTAAAGTGCTAAATACGCCGTTGCCGATAAAAGATTAAGTATGTAGAGCAAAGTTTTTCTCCCCTCCGGAAAACATCGAGTAGCGAGGCGCTGCTCGATGTTTTCTTCTTTTTTAATCCCTTTCGCCGTCGTGTTTATAATCTTACACGGCAAATTGCTACACGTTCTTTCCGCAGCATTTTTTGTACTTTTTCCCGCTGCCGCACGGGCACGGGTCGTTTCGGCCCACCTTCGGCTGCTTGAGGCGAATCTGCTTGACCTTCACCTCGCCCTGCGGCGCCTGTGCCGCCGCCCGCTGACGCTCGGCCATCGCAAACTGACCAACATCATCGTGCGCCGTCTGAGACACCCGCCAGACACTTTTCGTCCTCGCACCGGCATCCAAACGAACCTTGAAAATGATGTCCGTTACACGCTCATCTATGTTGGCCAGCATCTCGGTGAACATCCGGTATCCCTCGCGCTTATACTCGGTCTTCGGGTCCTTCTCCGCCCAGCCGCGAAGGTGAATGCTGTCCTTCAGACGGTCCATCAGATAAAGATGGTCCTTCCAGGCGCTGTCATAGACCTGCAGCAGAACGTATCGCTCGAGGTCGCTCAGCTCACTGCGCAGAAACTCCCTGCCCGCCTCAATCAGTTTTCCCCTCCACTGCCGCTCATCCTCGACGTCGCTCTCGGCCAGCTCGACATCGAATCGCTCCCTGGCCCAATCGAGAGCCGACCGGCTGTCGCGCCCGGCAAGACCGGCATCAATCTCTTCAACCAGCCGGCCGTTGTTGTACTGCTCGCTCAACTCAAGAAGCTGCCTGTGCAGCGCCCGCGGTTTGAGGTTCTGGATTTGCTCCGCCGACAGAGAGGCACTGAACTTTTTGTTTGCCCAGTCCGCCAGTGCATCGAAGCCATACACGTTCGGCCCGGCGGGTCCATAGACCATGCTCATCGCAAACTCCACCGGGTATTCAATCTCGCGCCTCTTGTACTTCTCGGCCGTTTTGGCTTTGACAAGCTCGCTAATCTCAGGCGAGCCCATCTGCGAAAGTTCCTTTACGTCTAACCGAATATCGAATTTCGCACGCGCCCACTCGGCGAACCTGCGAGCCGCAAAGTCCGGCTTCAAAAACTCCACCAGCGCCGAGCAGTCCTTCTTGTCTATCTGCTCAGCCGCCGCCGCTATCAACTGCTCTTCTATCTGCTCGGGGTCTTGTTTGCCGACCTTGTTCGGACTCAAACTCACGCTGAACGCACTCATCGCCCACTTGCACAGCCCCGCCACATCCCAGCTCTGCGGCTCGGAAAAATCCTCCAAATACTCGCCTAATGACAGCGATATGTCGTTTTCCGCCTTGTCCTTCGCCCGCTCCTTAATTAACTGCTCTATCTCCGCTAAGTTTATGCCCGCCGGCTCGGAGGCCTTCAGCTCCACAGAAAAATTGCTCGTCGCCCATTCTATTATGCACCGAACAGGGTAATCGGCTTTCAAAATCGTCTCGCAGTTGGTCGTTATCGCACCATCTATCATTTCTTCGATGATTGCCTTTAGCCCTTTGCCGGCTAAAATTTTGCGCCTGCGCGAGTAGAAAATCTTGCGCTGATAGTCCATCACCTCGTCGTATTCGAGCAAACTCTTGCGTATGTCGAAGTTCCTCTCCTCGACCTTCTTCTGCGCCCGGGCGATGCCCTTGCTGATACTCGGATGGTGAATCGCCATCCCCTCTTCCCAGCCGACCAAAGTCAGAAACTTCAGCACCTTCTCGCCGGCAAAAAACTTCATCAAATCGTCGTCGAAGCTCAAAAAGAACTGGCTCGAACCGGCGTCGCCCTGCCTGCCGCAGCGCCCGCGAAGCTGATTGTCGATTCGCCTGGCCTCGTGCCGCTCGGTTCCCAATACGTGCAGCCCGCCAATCTCAGCCACGCCAGGGCCTAACTTGATGTCCGTGCCCCGACCGGCCATATTCGTCGCAATCGTAATGTTGCCCCGCATGCGGCCGTCCCGGGCTTTGTGCTGCTGACCGGCCTTGGCCACAATCTGCGCCTCTCGCTCGTGGTGCTTGGCGTTGAGAAGCTCGTGTTCGAGACCATACCGCTTCGTAATCGCCGCCGACAGCGCCTCATTCTTCTCGACGCTCACCGTCCCAACCAGAACCGGCTGGCCCGCTGAGCTTGTCGCGTTTATCTCTTCGGCTATCGCGGCGAACTTCTCACTCATCGTCTTGTAGATGACATCGTCCCGGTCATCCCGAATGCACGGCTTGTTCGTCGGTATCGTCACCACATCGAGCTTATATATCTTCATAAACTCTTCCGACTCGGTAGCCGCCGTGCCCGTCATCCCCGCTATCTGCTCGTAAAGTTTGAAAAAATTCTGCAGCGTTATCGTTGCTAACGTCTGCGACTCCTCCTTTATAGTAACACCTTCCTTGGCCTCAACGGCCTGATGAAGCCCGTCGCTCCACTGCCTGCCGTGCATCAGCCGGCCCGTGAACTCATCGACGATTATCACCTTGTTGTCCATCACCACGTAGTCCTTCTGGTCCTCATAGACCGCGTGCGCCCGCAGCGACTGCTCCAGAAGATGAGGCCATTCCATATTAGAGCCGGTAAAGAACGACCCCACTCCCGCCGCCTCCTGTGCCGCCCCAACGCCCTCGTGTGTAAGATGAGCGCTCTTGCGGTCCATCTCAACCTCGTAATACTGCGTCGCCCCCTCCAGCCGCTCCTTCGCCGAGGCAAGCTCGGTCTCCGTCTTTTCTATCGTCTTCTGCGCCTTTTCTATCCGCTCACTGTCCCTGGCCTTTTTCGCCTCCGCCAGCTCTCCATGTGCATTGGCTAATCTTTTCTCCGCAGAATCTATCCCGTTCTTTATCCGGTCGTAGCCGCCCTGCAGCGTTATCAGCTTCCTCGCCACCTGGTCGGCCCGTTTGTATCTGCTCACGTCGTCAAACGCAGGGCCTGATATAATCAAAGGCGTCCTCGCCTCGTCTATCAAAATCGAGTCAACCTCGTCGATTATCGCGTATTCGAGCTTGCCCTGAACCATCTGCTCTAATCTTATCTTCATATTGTCGCGCAGGTAATCAAAGCCAAACTCGTTGTTCGTTCCGTACGTGATGTCTCGCGTATATTGGTCCTTCCTGTCTTCCCCGGCCGTATCCATATCCGCCTGAATCGCGCCCACACTAAGCCCCAACGCTTCATAGACAGGCCCCATCCACTCCGCATCCCGCTTGGCCAAGTAGTCGTTGACCGTGACGATATGGATCCTCCTGCCCGTCAAATGCACGAGATAAGCCGCCAACGTTGCTACTAAGGTCTTTCCTTCTCCGGTCGCCATCTCGGCAATCCTGCCGTCATAGAGTACGTTTCCCCCAACGAGCTGTACGTCGAAGTGACGCATATCCACATTTCGCCGTGCCACCTCCCGCACAACCGCAAACGCCTCCGGCAGAATATCCCCTGCCTCTGCCCCCGCTGCAATCGCCGCCTTAAACTCGCCCGTCTTGTCCCCGAGCTGCTCATCACTGAGCCGGCTGACCTGCTGCTCGAACTCGCCCGCCTGCTGTGCAATTACCTTATATGTCTTCACCAGGCGCTCGTTACGCGAGCCGAATATCTTCAGCAAAATCTTGCCAATTTTAGTAGCCATTGCGGTTCGTATTTCGGATTTGCTGCGCCTCTATTCCTTCACACGCGTCACGTACTCGCCCGTCCGCGTATCAACTCGAATAACATCGCCTATTTTGACAAAAGGCGGAACCTGAACAACAAACCCCGTCTCTAACGTCGCCGGCTTGTTCTGATTCGTCGCCGTGGCGCCCTTTATCTCGGGTGCCGTCTCCGTCACCTTCAGGTCCACCGCGTTCGGAAGCGCAACTATCACCGGCCTGCCCTCGTACATGCTCACCTGAAGCTGTGTGTTCGGCTTCAAATACTTAGGCCCGTCGCCAAAAGCATCGTCGCCCAGTGTAATCTGGTCAAACGCCACCGTGTCCATCAGAACGTGCTCCCTGCCCGACGAGTAAAGGTATTCGTACGTCCGCTTGTCGAGATACGCCTCTTCAATAATTTCCTCCGTACAGTCCAGGCTCGTCAAAATCCCCGTCAC
>CAZPDW010000091.1:0-8864 GCA_964585535.1 uncultured Pirellulales bacterium | reverse complement strand
CAGCTCCCGTAACGGCTATAATTTGAAGACAGGTCAATCCTTTGCTTGCCAGATATACTCCATGTAGTCTTTGAGCAAGCCTTGCATTTTTTTCTGTGCGGTAGAGCGTTTGAAGTTCTTTTGTTGTGTGGTGGGATTCAACATTCATAATAGCCTCCATGCTTAAAGATTATTGTTATATGACTACTATGAACTATATCAGCATTTAGATGCTCAGCGCATTAATTATTCGGAATTGGTATTATACATCGGCCGAATAGGGGTGTCAACCTAAAATTCGCTTTTTAGCGACCGTCTTTACTTGTCAAAGAACAAGATAGCACTATAATAGCTACTGTAGTTGGAGTGGCAGCCATGATTGTCTCCGGAAAGGATGACCAATGGATTCTTTAATCCTTTTCGTAGGACTTCTGATAGTGCTTAAAATAGTGCTATCGAAGTAAGCAACTACGGAGAAAGGGGACGTCTTCAGGGCGCTCCCTTGTTTATTTGCTATTGCATCCCAAGTTTTTTCAAAAAAATTCGTACTGACCCACTACCGACGGTGTAGATTGCCGCAGTTGCTTCGCCCCTACGGGGGCAAGCTCCTTCGCAATGACAAAAAGCCGCTCGCGATGACAAGCTATCGCCAATAGTTATTCGTATAGGCGTTTAACCCGGGAGCGGCTTTTTATATTTTTAGAATCCGAGCAGCCACTGCTGCGTCCACATAGTTACATCGAGCAAATCGACGAAACCATTTTCGTCGCGGTCGGCGCCGTTACAGTAACCATTGCCGGCATCGCAATCGCTCCGGGCCCACTGGGCAGCGAAATCGGAGAAGTCTGCAAAGTCATAGCCCTCGACAGGGCCGACGGCTTGAGTTCTAAATCTCCAGGGGTCACCCGTCGTGGTTCCGCCGACGTTCTTTTCGTCTATTCGCCAGTAGTAGGTAGTATCATTTGCGAGCGAGCCGGGGTTGTAGCTTGCCGAGGTACGATTATCGATGAACGTCGGCACGGGATTTGTGCCGAAGTAAACGTCGTGCGAGTCGGCGCCGTAACCGGCGGACCATACCAGTGTTGGTGTTGTGGTTATGTCCTTAGAGGCGTTTGCGGGATTCGGCGAGGTTGCCTTTGCGGGCGGCGGAGTGCTGCCATAGAGGGTTGTCAGACTGCTGGGAGGTATGAGAACCAGGCCATCTACCGCATCAGGGCCCTGCTCGAAATTTCGGTATTCGGAAGTTGTATATGATTCATAGGTTAGTGGCAGGTCGGCTCCGGTGACATTGACGATGCCCGGAATGGAGCCGCGGTTCGTCAGGACAACAGTGACTTTGCCGTCGGTTTCGTGGTGGAATGCGAGAGCGAGGATATCGGAATGAGCTGAAACGGCAGAGACTCTGACTGCATCGGGTCTGACGTACTTATAGTATTGCTTCGAGACATAGTATCGGGAGGTTGGCTCGTTGTTGACGATAAGCCCGAAAACGTCGCTGCCTGAGGAAACGGCAAATGACCAGAATACCCAGGCGCTGGCATTACCGTAGTAGAGGGCGTTGTAGATGTTGCCGGCTAAGGTCAATGCCCCATTCCAGTTATTTGCGTGTCCGGAAGTTTCGGTCATCCAGGTTGGTTTTGCCGGCTCTTCCTGCGCCCAGCTCCAGATATTAGCCCAGCCGGCAGCGCCAGGTCCGCCGACATTGATTCCGTCGGAATCGTAGTTGTGTACGGCGACGATGTCCATGTACTGTTTTGCGATTGGGTCGGCATTAAGGATGTGGATGTAATCGTCGATTCCACCCTGAGCGAGCAGTGCTTCAGGGAAGAAGAGCTTTGTAGTAATGCCTTCAGCTTCGAGGATGGGCCCTATAACCCTGACCATTTCGGCGTACTGGTTCCAGAGTATGACGCAGGAGTCGTATGGCTCGTTGAACTGCGGTTCGTTCTGGAGACTGAGGGCATAGACGTCGAAGCCGGTTTCCTTTTTGACGGCCTTGATGAGAGCTATAACATCTTCGGCGTATTCTTCGTAGAAGTGCGGCAGCAGAACATTGTCGGTGGCCCAGCTATCGGCGGACAGGCATTTGTTCTTTTTCATCCATGCGGGCGGGCTCCAGTAGGTAAGGATGATTTTGTCAACGCAGCCGGCCTGTTCTTTCAGGTGCTTCATAAAGCTCATATTCAGTGCGGAATAGTTGATGTTGTCAAAGTCGATAATGTTGGGGTCGCTGTTGTCGTTTGAGTGTTCGAGCTCGGTGCCGATTATTCCGAATCTCGGCATTGACATACCTATGTCTATAACATGAGGTATAAGCAGATCGGGTCCCCAGCCGAGGAAGGCGCCGAAACCGTCGATAGTCTGGTAGGTTGTAGTCAGGTCAAGGCTGACGTTGACGGCTGAGCCGACATCGACGGTGACAACATCGATATCAAAGGCGATTTGCTTATTATTTGAGCCGTCGGCAGATGCGGTGACGGTGATTGTAGAACTTCCTGTTGTGTCTGGATTTGGTGTGTATGTGAGAGTTGCGCATCCGTTAACGACGGTTCCGGCCTGTGGTGTGGGAATCAGGGATGTATTGCTGCTCTGGATGTTTAAGCCGACCGGATTTGTACCGTCGTTTCCGTCGGTAATGCCGGTAAGGTAAACGTTCTGCTCGGGGGAGTTTTCTGCGACGGCACAATCCGCAGCCGGGTCGATAGTGCAAACGGGCATGACGAATGGTACATGTGCAAGGTCGCCGACCCGCAGGTCCTCGAACCAGAAGGTTCCCTGATATAGAGGCAATCCGCCGGGGTCAAAGTTGAAGAGCAGCGCCTTCAATCTCGATATATCCACTTCCTGTCCGTCGCCCTGGAGGGTTTTTCCTGTAAAGTCGAAGTAATACTCGACATAGTTTGTTCCTACACTATGCGTGACGGTTCCTGCAGTGTTATAGTGGTCCTGATAATCCCACAGGAATATAAGCATATTGGTGGGGTTGTCGGTTTTCATCGTTATGCTTATGTACGGATTCTCGTTTATGTCGAGCTCATCGGGTATGGCATACCAGAGGCCGGCCCATTTATTTCCAGTGGGGACTTTGTCAACTACGATTTTAAGTGCGCCGCCTTCTTCCGTGCAGGTATGAGCTCCTTCTCCGGTTTCCAACCAGGTGGGGTCGATAATACCATCCTCGAAATCATCTTCGAAGCCGGTAATAGGTCGGACGCGAACCTGGATGTCGAGACTTGTCTCGATTGATTCGTTGCCGTTATTGTTGGGAAGTCCCCCGTCGTCGCTGACAGTCAGAGTGATAGAGGCGGTTCCTGTCTGTCCGGCGGCGGGTGTGAATTTCAGCTCGCCCGTCTGGTCTGGTGAAGTATAGACTATCGCAGGTGTGGGAATGAGGTTGGTATCCGAGCTGGCGGCGAGTATCGAGACGGTCTGGTTTGCGTCGTCGTCGCCGTCACTGATACCGGTTAATACAACGATTTGCTCGCCATTGTCCTGAAGAACAGAGACATCTCCCACTTCATAAATCGTTGGCGGATTGTTGAGCAGCTCATAAACATTGACGTCGAAGACAACCTGGGTGGTGTCCACACCGCCCGCTGCGGTACCCCCATCGTCCTGAACGGTTACGGTAATCGCAGCCAAACCGGTTTGACCAAGGGTTGGGGTGTATGTCAGAATCGCGGTGAAGTCGTCGGAGTTATACTCGACGTTCGGGTCGGGTATCAGAGCGGGATTCGAGCTTTGGGCTGTGACGGTTATAGACTGTCTGGCATTTGGGTTTCCGTCGTCAATATCTGTAAGTTCAAGCGAGTGGTGTCGGCCTGCTTTAGCGTTCTGGTTGTCGATAGCAGCGATTCTCGGGGCAAAGTTTTTTTCAATCTCGACATCGAAGGTCATCACCGCATTGGCATCGGTGCCAACAGCGGCAACGTTGGCGGTTATCGTGGCAGTGCCGAACTGGTCTGCAACGGGCGTGTAAACAAAATAGCCGGTTGAATCCGGCGAGGTGTAGGTAACGACCGGGTTCGGGATAAGGTTAGTGTCGGAACTGACGGCGGTTATCGTAATCGGGTTAGTTCCCCCTGTGCCGTCCGAGACTCCTCTGAAAGGAATTGTCCTCGGGCCTGCATTTATCACGTGCTGCTGGGTGGCAACGTTTGTAATTGTGGGCGTCAGCACCGCGGCGCTGCCGAGGCGTATATCATCGATATAGACAGTCCCTTCGGCTACAGGACTGCCCGGATTGCAGACGAAATTAAGTCTGAAAATGTTTGCAAGGTTAACATCGGGTACGCCTGTAAAGTTGAAGCAATAGGTTTGATAGTCGTCCGAAGCCACAATCTCTGCGCCCTGCCATTCTCCGATGACCGGATAGGCATAATGACTGTAGTTATCCCACACCGAGAAGTCGAAGTTCATATCCACGTCGGACTTGACCTTGACGGTCACGTAGGGATTTTCAGACATATCAACCATATCCACCGCAAACGACCAGTAGAATGAAGCCCAGGAATTATTCCGTTTATTGACGACAACTTTTAATTCCTGGTTTGCCTCGGTGAGCTGATAGTATCCGCTTCCGGTCCACCTGGTGAGCGTGTTATCATTGAAATCCTCCACCAAGCCCGTTCCCGCCAAGACAGACGAGCCCTGAATAATCATTACGGCGACCAAGATTAGTTTACAGAGACTTTTCATCTTATTACCCTTTCCTGAAAGAAACAATTCTTCTCATCACATATTCGATTCGTGTTTTGCCATGCATACTCCTGCCCTGCATGGACTAAGCAATACAATTTCTGAACCACTCCGGATGTTCGGGAAGCCACCTGAATCGCCGATACGGCCGGAATGCTGTCAAGAATCTCATTAAGGATAGTATATCATATTGCCCTGATAAAGCACGAAAAAATCCGTTGGAACTTCGGTGTTTTCGCACCTGTCGCCCATTTGCACCGATAATCGAGCTGTAAGAGCTGTTATTACAATTAGTTACAAGGTTTAAGGTATTGCTTTGCCCCTAATCCGGTTGGGGAAACGAAGGTGATAAAAGTCAAATATTCGGCATTTGCGGCGAGCGAGGCGAAGCAAGCTCAATCCTGATGACTTGAAAAATTCCTATGGCGATGCCGTTTCCGGCAGGGGGGTCATTAAAAGTTGTTGTAGTATTCCGGCTTGCCGTCGTCGCTGTCGTAGCGCTTTGCATCTTCGCCGTCGGCGTCGATTCTGACCCGCTTGATGCGCTCGGCCTTTTTGCTGCTGCTGTCAACGCTGACGACAATGCCGTTAATTCTCACGTCACCGGTGGCAATCTCGAAAGGCGCCGGCATCCGGGTCCTGAAGGATTTCAGAACGTTCTCTACTCCTCTGCCGATTACCGAATCGTGTGCGCCGGTCATACCGATATCCGTGATGTACGCCGTCCCTTTCGCCAGGATCCCCTCGTCCGCCGTAACAACGTGTGTGTGTGTGCCGAATACACAGCTTACCCTGCCGTCCAGATGGTAGCCCATCGCTATTTTCTCGCTGGTGGCCTCGGCGTGAAAATCAACGAATATGATGTCCGCCTGCTGCTGCACTTTCGCTAATATCTTATCAACCGTGTTGTAGGGACACTCGGCCGGCTTCATAAAAAGTCGCCCTATCAGCGATACCACGCCGACAGTGGGCCCCTTATTCGTTTTGTAAATCCCGAAGCCCCTGCCTGCGGCCAACTCGCTGAAGTTCGCCGGCCTGCAGATATTCTCCTCCGTCTCGAGCGTTTTGATTATGTCTTTCTTGCGGAACGTATGGTCGCCCAAGGTAACCAAGTTCACGCCGTAACGCATCATCTTGCTGTATATCTGAGGCGTCAGACCCGAGCCGCCCGCGGCGTTCTCTGCGTTGGCTATCACGCAGTCGATAGCCAGCTCGTCTGTCAACGGCTTTAGCTTCTCTGCCAGAACCCGCCTGCCGGGCCGGCCCACTATATCGCCTATGCACAAAACGTTAAGCTTCATAAATCACATAAGAGCAAAAGTGCAAAAGAGCACAAGGCAAAAGTCATAGGTCACAAATCAGCAATCGTTAATTATATTGTTATCTTGCGTATTCGACGCAGCGCACCTCACGCAGCAGCGTCACCTGAATCTCGCCGGGATAGGTCATCTCGTCCTCGACCTTCTTGGCGATGTCGCGAGCGACCTTCATCGCCGCCTCGTCGTCAACCTTCTCGGCATTGACGATAACGCGGATTTCGCGACCTGCCTGGATGGCGTAGGCGTTCTCGACGCCCTTGAAACCGCTCGCTATCTCCTCGAGATTTTCCAGCCGCTTGATATACCTCTCTAACGTCTCCCTTCTGGCGCCGGGCCTTGAGGCGCTGATGGCATCGGCGGCGGCAACTAACGGCGTATATGGATTGTCCGGCGGGATGTCCCCGTGATGTCCCGCCACGGCATTCAGTATCACGCTCGATTCGTTGAAACGCTTCAGAAAATTCGCCCCGATAGCCGGATGGCCGCCTTCCATCTCGTGGTCAATCGACTTGCCGATATCGTGCAGAAAACCCGCTCGCCTGGCAATTGACCCGTCCAGGCCCAGCTCGTCGGCCATAACCTGTGCCAAGTAGGCGACCTCGATACTATGGCGAAGCACGTTCTGACCGTAGCTCGTCCGGTAGTTCAATGCACCTATTAAGCTCAGTACCCTGTTGTTAAGACCTCGTATGTTCGTCTCCACCGCGGCGTCTTTGCCCAACTGAAGCAGCTTCTGGTTGATTTCCTTCTTGACCTGGGCGACTATCTCTTCGATACGCGATGGATGGATTCGCCCGTCCTGAATCAGCCGTTCCATCGCAAGCCGGGCAACCTCACGCCTTACCGCGTCGAAACCGCTGACAACTATCATACCCGGCGTATCGTCCACGATGACGTCAACGCCGGTCGCCTTTTCAAAGGCACGGATGTTGCGGCCTTCCCTGCCGATGATTCGGCCCTTCATATCGTCGTTTGGTATCTCGACCGTCGAGACCGTGACCTCGCAGGTCTGCTCGGCTACATACCGCTGAATAGCAGTACTGATGATTTCCCTGCCCTTTTCAGCGGCCGTCTCGGTGGCCTCTTCGACCTTGCGCTGGATAAGTGCGCTCATCTCGAACTCGCACTCATCCTCGAGCCGCTTGAGAAGCAGGTCTTTGGCCTCCTCTACACCCATTGCGGTAATCTTGAGCAGTTGGTTTTTCTGCTGTGCCATCAGCACCGAGAGCTGCTTTTCCTTCACGCCGATGTTGTGCACTCGCCTGTCTATTTCCTTGGTCTGCTCGGCGATGGCCTTTTCCCGCTGCCGAACCAGCTCGACCTGTTTATCCAAGCTGTCCTCACGCTTGCTCAGCCGGCTTTCGGTTTCGCGCAGTTCGGTGCGTATCTGGTTGGTTTCCGCTGCAAACTGCTCTTTTCTCTTGATACTCTCGGTGGCCGCTTCGAGCTGGGCCGCCTTGATAATGTTCTCCGATTCCTTCTTCGCACCGTCAATTTGACGCTGCAGGTCCTGCTGGAAGGTCTTGGCCTTGGCCCTGGAATAGACCAGCCAGAACAGTCCGGCTATCACTATGCCGGCAGCGATCCCTGCTATAAGCGAAAGAAGTGCGGAGGAAGGAATTTGCATTAGTATAGCACTCATAAGTTCCGACCCTTACATCGCAATCAGTCACAAAAGCGTTAATACACAACCAATGGAACAGGATTGCGGTTTACGGTGGATTCCATAGAAGAATCCTTCGGCAGGTCGGCTACTAAGAGAGATGGGCTAAAAATGAACG
Source organism: uncultured Pirellulales bacterium (assembly GCA_964585535.1). Lineage (GTDB taxonomy): Bacteria > Planctomycetota > Phycisphaerae > Sedimentisphaerales > Anaerobacaceae > JAUVYV01. Next base: position 1,087 of record CAZPDW010000091.1, on the reverse strand, counting down.
AAATCCCTTCGCTGGCGCCTAAAATCAATCACCCAAGGCCGAATCAGCCCCAGGGGCAATGATACGGACAAGACATAGCATTTTTTCAGCCGTTGATTTGGGTGCTTCTATGCTCAACAGCAATACTCCTTCGCCGGTTTGTAGGTTTTGACTAAAAGAGATTTCATTTCAGTTTCAACTCACTTTTGAACGTCTTATCGAAATTCAAATCTTCCGGCCGCTTAGCCGTTCTCAGTGAACGCCAAAAGTGTCTTTTGTAGCTTAACTACCGCCTGGACAAGGGCTTAACTAACCCTTCCTGCGTCCGGGGCCGCCCATTATCGCATCAGTTCGTAATCTCGCCAACAGGTGTCGGGCGAACCGCAATCAGCTATCTCATCGGCAAACTGCAAGGCATAATAAACTCTTTTCGCCAGGCCGTCAACAAAAAAATCCGTGCCGGAACCTAATAAAGTTACCATCGGTGTCCGGCCATTTTATCGAATCACCGTCCTGCCCACGCAAAACCGCCTTTATGGCTTCTAATGGGGGTCTTGACATCACAAATGGGGGCATCGTTTGAGAAATATCCGCCTTTTTAGCCCAAAAACCTGTATGCGGGAAGAACACCGGATTTCCGCCTCGCCTCAAGCTTTCTTTCGCAAGGAGCACCCTCGACACGGCTGCGCCCTGCTCAGCAGTTCCCCTGCCCGCTTCTGCCTTTGCCCGTCCGGCGTAGAACACGGCGGACAATCCGGCGGCGGGTCGCCGCCACATGCCATCGCTTCGCCTGAAAAAACCGAAAATATCAGCAAAACACCCATTACAACCGCCACAAATCCCGCTGCACAACCTCGCATAGCGCCGGCCTGCCGGCTCTCGTCTTTACGTATCAATAATTTTATCCTCATTTTAACATTTCCTCCAATTCTTTTATCCTCGCCTGCACCATTTTTACCCGCGCATCCCCCGGCTGAGCCAGCTCCAAAAACAGCTTATAATACTGCTCCGCCGCCGCCCAGTCTCCCCTTGCAAAATTCATCTCGCCTAACTGAAACGCCGCATAATCCGCAAGGTAGCAATCCGGATACCCCTCGAGCACATTCTC
>CAZPDW010000090.1:0-9011 GCA_964585535.1 uncultured Pirellulales bacterium | reverse complement strand
CAAATTGTCATTTACTATAATAACCACAATCCGACAGATAAATCAAGAAAAAAATTAAAAAAGTTGCAGCCGAAGGCAAAAACAAAGCCGTTGACGTCAATGGTGCGTTCGGCGTCTTTTGGGCGCCCCAGGCGATGATATCGTGGGCGTATGCAGGCAGGGTAAATACAGCGGCTGCGCTAAGACAGCCAACAATTAGCGTTAAAACCGCACAACATCTTAAAGCCCTTTTCTCGCTTCTCACAACTTATACCTCCGTAAACATAAGCTGTTATCCCCCACATTAACCGCCCGTCCGCAAGAGCAGGCCCTTTCAATACCATTATAATATCAAAATCTTCCTCGAATTGCAATAAAATAATCCGAAGTTTTTGGGATGGCCAGGGAACATCGTATCCGGCTGAGAAGGATAAGGGGTATGAGCCAGACACATAACAGCGGCTCTGCTCATCCACCGGTTTCACCGGCCAAATCGGTCGGAAAGCACAGGTCGCAAAATCCTGCAAAAAACGGCTTGACCGCCGGCGTCGCCGATGGCTATAATGGCTTGATTTTTTGAACCTTGACTGCAAAGGAGGTTATACGTGACTATCAGTAATGTTGAAAAGCTGCTGCGGGAAAAACTTTCCGCCGAACACTACGAGCGTCTCGGCGCCCTGAAAAACGCGAAAATGCACTCGTTCGTAGCCGATGCCGTCGAGCTTGCGAATCCCGAATCGGTGTACGTTTGCACCGATTCGGCAGATGATACGGAGCATATTCGCGAACTGGCCTTGAAAACCGGCGAAGAAATACCCCTCGATATCGGGGGCCATACCTGCCATTTCGACGGCTACAACGACCAGGCGAGGGACAAGACGCAGACGAAATACCTGCTTGAAGCCGGCTCACAGCTTGGCGAATCTCTAAATTCAATCGACAAGGCAGCCGGAGTTGAAGAGGTGCGCTCGTTTCTAAAAAATTCGATGGCGGGCAGAGAAATGTTGGTCTGCTTTTTGTGTCTCGGGCCGGCCGATTCCGGCTTTTCTATGCCCTGTATCCAGATTACCGACTCCCCGTACGTTGCGCACAGCGAAAGCATTCTTTACCGACCCGGATACGAGCAGTTCAAAAGAATCGCCGGCTCGCCCGATTTCTTCAGGTTTATCCATTCCGAAGGCGAGCTCGAAAACTGCGTAAGCAAAAACGTAGATAAACGCCGCATCTATATCGACCTCGACGATGACATCGTTTACAGCGTCAACACACAGTACGGCGGCAATACGATTGGCCTTAAAAAGCCGGCATTGCGATTGGCAATTCACAAGGCCTCAAAGCAGGGCTGGCTTGCAGAGCATATGTTTGCAATGGGTGTCCACGGCCCGGACGGCAGGGTAACCTACTTCACCGGTGCCTTTCCGTCGGCGTGCGGCAAAACCTCGACATCGATGCTGCCCGGCCAGACGATTGTAGGCGACGACATTGCTTACCTGCGCAAAAAGGACGGCCGGGTACGGGCAGTGAATGTCGAAAAAGGCGTCTTCGGCATTATCCGGGATGTGAACCCGAAGGACGACCCCATAATTTATCAGGCCCTTACAAGCCCGATTGAGGTTATTTTTTCAAACGTGCTGATAGACGACCAACACAGGCCCTGCTGGCTCGATATGGGCCGTGAGCTGCCGAAAGAGGGCGTGAACCATTCCGGCCGGTGGTTCGAAGGGAAGAAGGACCATAACGGAAATGAGATTACCGCCTCGCACAGGAATGCCAGGTATTGTCTGAGCATCCCGGATTTGGCAAACTGCGATTCGATGCTCGACAATCCGAACGGCGTGCCGGTCGGTGCGATTGTGTACGGCGGCAGAGACAGCGACACCTGGGTGCCCGTCGAGCAGGCGCACAACTGGAAAGAGGGTATTATCCTCAAGGGCGCCTCGCTGGAATCGGAAACGACGGCCGCTACTCTCGGAAAAGAAGGCGTCCGAACGTTTAATTTGATGAGCAACCTCGATTTTCTGTCCACACCACTGGGCCGATATATCCAAAACAATCTCGATTTTGCAAATGGCCTTGACAGCCCCCCCCTTATTTTCTCGGTCAATTACTTCCTGCGGGGCAAAAACGGCGAGTACCTCAACGGCATTGCGGACAAGCTCGTCTGGATTCTCTGGGCGGAGCTTCGGGTCAGCGGTGACGTTGACGCAATCGAAACGCCCACCGGTTTGATTCCGAAGTATGAGGACCTGGCAAAGCTGTTCAACGACAAACTCGGCCGGCTCTTTACCGAGGACGACTATGTAAGGCAGTTTACGATTCGAGTCCCGGAAAATCTTGCCAAGTTAGACAGGGTCGAGGGGATTTATCGTATGAAGGTGCCCGACTGTCCGCAAATCCTCTATGCTACCTATAACGACGTGCGAAAACGTCTTATCTCGGCTGGCGGCAGGTACGGCGATTATATCTCGCCGCTTGCCCTTGCATAACTCAGCCGATTTGCCAAAACGGCTGATATATGCAATATGACCCTTATGATGACACGTTTCATATCTTCTTGTCAAGACTATACTTACGTGAAATCCGGCTAAGTGGAGGTATCTTGCGAGTCTGCCTTAAACGAGGAAAAAAAATTCAAAAAACGTCCTATAATTTCCTTGATTTCTAAGTTATCCTGCATTAAAATGAGAATATAGAAGAAGAAAAGGGAGAGAGTGCCTTTGCCTCACCCGCGGGCTGGCACGTCTCACCTCTCAGAGCCATTACTATGGTGTGTAGATACTTTGTATCCGCATCGCGAAAGCGGTATAAAGGTGATGAAAGACAAGTTGAGCAGAGAGTGTGAAGGGAAAAATCTGAGGTCTATTAGTGGCGGCGCAGGCCTGAATTACGGGCCCGGCAGCCGCTTTTCCGGCACAAACAGCTCTCAGTTCATTGGTGTTTCCGGGGCGTTCAATTCTATTCTTGAGCTTATCGGTGCCATTGCCTGCCGGAGATGTCCGGTTATTATTACCGGTGAAACCGGCGTCGGAAAGGAAATGGTCGCCAGGGAGATACATCTGTCAAGCAACCGCTCGGCTAAAGTTTTCGTCCCGGTCGATTGTACCACTTTAACCGGCCATCTCTTCGAGAGTCAGCTCTTTGGGCACGTCAGAGGCGCCTTTACAAGCGCCGTTGACAGCACCCTGGGTTTCTTCCGGGCCGCTCACGGCGGAACCATATTTCTCGACGAAATCAGCGAAATACCACTCGAGCTTCAGGCCAAGCTCCTGCGTGTCCTGCAGGAACAGCACGTTACTCCCCTCGGCTCGACAAGGTCCTATCCCGTTGATGTTCGGGTCGTCTGTGCTACGAGCCGCGATTTGTTCCGGATGGTGAAGGACGGGGCGTTCAGGGCGGATTTGTATTACCGCCTTGACGTTGTCCGGCTTGAGGTGCCCCCCCTTCGACAGCGTAAAGAAGATATAATTCCTCTTGCCCGCTACTTCCTTGATAACCAGGCGGCCTTTTATTCCGAGCCCCGGAAAAGACTCGACGATACCATCGAGAAGCTGCTCTTGAGCTATCGCTGGCCCGGCAACGTCCGTGAGCTGTCGAATGCGATGGAACGTGCCTACGTTCTCACGCCGGGCCGTACAATTCAGCCGGGCGCCCTGCCCTTTGAGATTATCATTGCGGATTCGCCGGCTTATCCCGCAAACGAGCTGCCCACGCTTGACCAGGTCAAACGCCGCGTCATCGGAAAAACCCTTGAATTCACAAAGGGGCGGAAAATCGCCGCCGCCAAAATCCTCGGAATCGAGCGCCGTCGCCTCAACCGCCTTATCCAAAAATTGGACATCTCCGTCACAAAGTTCAAGGAAAACGCCCGCAGCTGACCATCGCACGCGGAAAATATTTACCAAAACCACTATTACCCTGTCAGCATTGAATCTATAAGTTGTCATTGCGAGGCCTGCTTCGCAAGCCGTGGCAATCTCGACTTCACGAATGATTGAGATTGCTTCGTTGACAGAGTACTCGGTCGCCTGGCGAAATCGGCTGAAGGTCGAATTTTTCAACAGAGCCGCCGCATTTACAGGCCATTGAGCCGTTCTTTTTGCTCGTTCATTTTTTTGCCCTCCATTGCAGGTTAGCAGTCGGCAGGCACCTGTCGGCAAGTTTTGCTTTGACGGCGAATTCGGACGTGGCTATTGTCTGGTTCAAAACATCGGCTGTTAAGGAACGGAGAACGGAAATGGCGTATAAACCGGCAGAGAAGCGTTACGAGCAGATGAAGTACAATCGGTGCGGGCAAAGCGGGCTGTTGCTGCCGGCGGTATCGCTTGGCTTGTGGCACAATTTTGGGGATGCAGATGACTTTGAGACGGCCCGTGCGATGATGCACCGGGCGTTCGATATGGGGATAACACATTTTGATTTGGCGAACAATTACGGCCCGCCGCCCGGCTCAGCCGAGAAGAACTTCGGTAAGATAGTCAAACAGGATTTCGGTGCGTATCGAGACGAAATGATTATCTCGACAAAGGCGGGATATCTGATGTGGCCGGGGCCTTACGGCGAGTGGGGCTCGCGCAAGTATCTGCTTGCAAGTTTGGAGAAGTCGCTGAAGCGGATGGGGCTTGATTACGTGGATATCTTTTACTCGCACCGCCCCGACCCGGATACGCCGCTGGAAGAGACGATGTCGGCGCTGGACACGGCTGTCCGGCAGGGAAAGGCGATTTACGCGGGTATATCAAATTATAAGCCGGGCCGGACGGCAGAGGCGGTAAAAATTTTGCGCAGTCTGGGCACGCCTTGCCTGATACACCAGGCGAGGTATTCGATGCTGGACAGATGGGTAGAGGAAGGGCTGCTCGATTTGCTGGCAAAGGAAGCAATCGGATGTATTGTGTTTTCACCAGTTGCCCAGGGGCTGCTGACCGACAAATACCTCAGGGGTATTCCGGCAGATTCGCGTGCCGCCAAGCCGCATGGATTCCTCAAGCGCGAGCAGGTAACGAAAGAAATAGTTGAGAAAGTCCGTGTTTTGAATGAGATTGCTGCAGAGCGGGGCCAGTCACTCGCACAGATGGCCCTGGCGTGGGTTCTTCGAGACCGTCGTATCACCTCGGTCGTAATCGGCGCCAGCAGAGTCGAACAAATTGAGCAGAATGTTGCTGCACTGGCAAGGCCGCAGTTTAGTAACGATGAGCTTGGCCACATCGATAGAATCTTGCGTGAAGGTCACAGAAGATTGTAAGTCGGGCAGGTGCAGTCGAAAAAAAAGTGGTAACCGGTCAGTTACGGGTGTAAGGAAGCTGGTCATAACGAGCTAAACGGCCTGCAGGCAGGTCCGGGGCGCAATTTTCCCCCTCATTTTCCCCTAAGGGGCCTTAGCGTCTTGCGAAGGGGGCAAATTGCTTATCCTGCAAATATCGGGCGTCCGGCGGTCTCCCGGCCTGTATCAGAACGGGCAAAAAGGCGTTTGGATGACCGGCTGAATCCGGGCAAAGGGGAGATTTTGCCGGCCGGCGAGCGATTTTTTGTCTCAGCCACCTGTAACTGACCGGTCACAAAATGTGGTAAATTTTATGGCGGGATGCAGGTGATATTGATTTATAATAGGCGGCTTGTTTACGGGGTGAGATGTCTTGGCATTTCACCCGGCTTTTTTGCAGGGTTGGGCAGTCCAACAGCTTATAAGGCCGGTCAGTATTATGGCTGAGAGAGAGAACGGCAAGGCGACGATAGTAACAAACAAGCCTTTTATGGCGGTGGGGCCTACGCTTCACTACAGCCACAGCAATGTCCAGGCGTGCTGGTTTCTGTCGCTGGCGGTGTTTGTCGTAACGTGCCTGTTCTGGTCAAAGATACTTAGCGGCTCTTTTCTTTCGTTCAGCATCGAGACGGCGGCTCAGCCGGAGCAGTGGCGGTTAGGGCATTACCTGACGGCGGGCGTGAGCATCTACGACTATCCCTGGCAGATACTTGTGCTGGCGTTATTGATGGGGATTTTGTCGATAGCACCTATTCTGACGGCCCAATTGCTGAGCTTTAGCTATAGCTTGCCGTTTGTTGTGGCTGTGTTTTTTTTGGCCAATTTGCCGGCGTTCGCCGTATGTTTGCTTGTCAGTTGTATTGCGGCTGTGTGCCGGCCATTGCGTTTTCGTTCCCGCTTCATAGCCATTGCACTGTGTACGGTTCCGCAGCTTTTGTACTGGGGATATTTCGGCAGTGTCAGGGGGGTTGAGCCGGTCAAGTGGGGATTTTCATTCGTACCGTGGACGGCGGGGTGGCTGATTGGGCTTGGGATAGCCGGCGTGGTTCTTGGGGTCGGGCATTTCACGCGCTACAGGCCGGGGCTTGTGTGGGTATCGACGGCGTTTGTTTTTGTAGCGGCGGCGGTTGTTTTTAAGTTAGAGATTGGTTTTGGCGAGCTGGATTACCAGCTTCACGTGGCCCGGAACAACCCCGAGCAGGCCGTCGAATTCCACGACCACAGCATAACCGAGGCGCTCGACCGGACGATGACCAACCCGGCGGTAATGAAGTATCTGAGCGATTTTTTCTATCCCTCCGAGCCGATACCTCTTCGTAAGGAGCTCAAGAAAGAGATTCTGGCGCAATTGGCCCACAACCGCTGGCCGAGCTGGTTCATCGCGCCCGAGCAGTTAAAGTTTCAGGAAAAGAGAAAGTGGCTGTTCGAGGAGTACGAGCTGTTTATCAGCCGGCGTCCGATGAGCAGGCGGATGCCGATTGCCCTGTACTATAAGGCGCTGTTGAGCGAGTACAGCCCCGATTACAATATGCTCGAGCAAAAGGAGGTTCTTCACTTTTACAGCGATTATGCGTTCGAGCGTTCGCGCAAGATATGGTACCAGCTTTACAGAGAATTCGGCAAGAGTCCGGAGTCGTTAGAGGCGAGGTGGCGGATTGCACTGCACTGGGCCGGGCAGGGCCGGTTCGAGCAGGCCAACGCACTGGTTGTCGAGGCGCAAGGGCTGCTTGGAAAGCAGCTTAAGAAGTTCGAGAGCAAGCAAACCCGCAGCGAGGCGCTGCTGTTCAGCCCGTTCAAACCGCCGGCGGAGACGGCGGAGACGACCTTCAAGCTTACTGAGCTGCAGAGAGAGCTAAACCAACTGCAAACGCTCATAAGTGTCGAAAACGGAACGGGCAAGCCCGAATCGGCGCATCGGCTGGCAAGATTCGTTATGCTCAATCCGCACAGCCCCGATTACGCCGGGCAGCTTACTGAACTGCTCGAGCGGATGGGGCGCAACGACCCCCTGCGAGACAATGTCGTTCTGGCGCAGGCCAAGCTCATCGCCGATGAGCAGCTACGGGCCGAGAAACTGGCTGAACTGCACAAAAAATACCAGGATACGGACGGAGGGATGCAGGCGTTGTACGAGCTGGGGCTGTTGAAGATACATTTCTGGCGTCAGCAGGACGAATCTAATGCGGACAAGAGGAAACAGTTGCTTACCGAGGCAAGGGCGACGCTGATGAGTTTGGTGAGTTTATATCCCGACAGCTTCTACAGCGAGCAGGTGAAAAAGAACCTGGCAGACCTGCCGACTGTCGAGTAGCCCCGAAGGGCAGTCCCGCCAGCCGGCCCTGAAGATTGTATTCGTATTCGACGTATTCGGTTTCGTTGTCCTGTGGCGTGCCGTCAGTCTCGTACGTAACCTTGCCGATGACAGAGCCGTTGGCATTGTAACCGTCAATCAGGGCATCGCGAGTAGCATTCCAGCGTTTGTATTCGATTGTGCGGTTGCCTTCGTGCCACTGCCGCGCATCAAGCTCGGCACGCCATTTCCTCGCCGATATTGTGATGCGGATACCCCGGAACTACCACTGGCGCCATTCCTGCCATATCGGAATACTATGGCCAACACATAATCCTGTCAAGAAATTAGTATGACGTCCCCCGATTATGTGCATATACATTGTTGCCGTCGTCTATCTAATAATCTTCCACTCTGTCTGCTCGGACATCCATTTGCGACAAAGCTCAATTTCTTCCATTGTGTAGCCGCGTCCTTCTCGCTTTTCTATAGGAAAGTTACTCAGACAATCTGCTAAAATATGAGTAACATAAGAAGCATAGCGCTCGCCCGGAACAGTTAGTTTAACCTGAGGCAATCTTAGGTCACTCTCAAGATATCTTTTAAGTGACTCTATAGCTTGAGGTTGACGAATGTATCCTAATGAACCTAACAACTCGAAGGTATTTGTCGAGTCAACCTCATGCTCTATCATATCTATACACATTTCAATATCTTCTTCTACTCCCATCCTTGCTCGCGCAAGACGAGCGTTCCAGCTCAACTGAAACCACCATGGTTCTCTGGTTCGCTTTTCGTATTCCAACTCATCAACTAACAATTCCTTCAAATGGGGCAATTCCTCCTGAATATTTGCAACTCCGCATATCAAGACCGTTCCTTTCCCCGGTTTTTCCATTACCTTGCGAATGATACCTTTGGCTCCGTTATTAAAATCCTTTTCATTAAAAGTTAATAGCCATGTACTTGCCTGACCACTTAAACCGGAGTTCGGGTCAACAAATGCCTTTATCAGTCGGCAAACTACCTCCTGTCTTATTTCAGGTTTAGGTTGCAGGTTTGCAAAATAAACCTCCTGTCGATATGTTTGTTCCCTTACTATCCAGCATGGGTCGTTTTCATATTTGCTAAACAAGCCAAAAACCTGACAAGGGTCGGCATTTTTTAATTGTTCTCCGGCAATTTTTATGTCAGGAGGATATTCACTAACTCTAAAACTATTTAATTTGGCTTCCAAAAGTGCCATAAAATTATTTGTGTCGCTGGCCGGGTCAGCATTTCCTAAAATTACAGTTACCCCGACCATCAACATTGCATACTTAATTATATTTTTCATATCTACCATCCTTTCTTTTCAATACTGTTTCTTACGGTAAAGGTCATTGTTTTTTTTGAATGTCATACCATTGCTGTTCTCTAAGTCGCCAAGAAATCTGGGGACGCCATACCTATTTCCTTTTTTCCATAACATTTCTTGGTGTC
>CAZPDW010000089.1:0-9117 GCA_964585535.1 uncultured Pirellulales bacterium | reverse complement strand
CATAGTCATTCTTCTCATCGATGCGCCAGTAGTAGGTGGTTTCATCGGCCAGTGTCCCGGGGTCAAACGTCGTACCCGGCTGATTACCCTGGAAGTCACCGGGGCTGGTCAGGCCGAAATAAACGTCGTGACTCGATGCACCAGAGTCCGCCGACCAGCTAAGGTCTGCGGCCGTGCTAGCACCTGTAGCTCCGTCGGCAGGGTTTGGATTGCTCGCCTGGCCGGGCGGAGAAACTGCTCCCGAAGAAAATACATACAGATACACTGCTCCAGGGTGAATACCCCCGGAACCAGCTCCTGTGTTCTCATTTACCACAAAATCCTGGGAGAAGTATTGGGTATCTATATTCTCCGATACAATCGTCACATTAAGAGCTTCGCGGTTGTTTGTCCTCGGGTCATGAGGTGTCCCGTTCGGCTTGGCAAGCTTGTATAACATAATACTATTCGAGTCCGCAAAGGGCAGATGCAGGGTTACCGGCGTATATCCATCGCCAAAATCTACCCCGTCATGGATCCCGTCAAGCTTCCTTGAAAGTACAAACACATAGAAGTTGCCGGAGTCATCTTTTAACGCATAAACGCCTATTAACGGCAGGTCCTGTCCGCCCTCGTTGTCATCACGGAAATAGGTCGGCATGCTATTCTCAACAACACTGAGCATATTGTCGCCCAGGGCATACTTGTTCCGCAGCTTTAAAGCGAGCCAACCTATATGGGGTCTTAATCCTCCAAGTTCCGGCGGAGTATGGCTTGACCACCACTTTCCACAACTATAGCCTAAATAACACTGATGTTTATATCCCTTCAAACTTGAGTAAAGCCAGGCATCTAAAGCAGCAAGCCCCGTAGCCCCGGATTTGCCATATAGCTCATCGACCTCCGGGTCGTCTGCCATCCAATACCCGCTGGGACCTCCCTCATAGGCATGTACCTGATAGTGAGTTCCCTCGGTGCTGTTGAGGGTATCCCTCGTGGCAGTTGCAGTATCTATCAAATCCTTCATCCCTGTAAGCATTGCAACAAGGTTCTCCTGAACGCCTTCGTCATTAAAAGTCTGAAAACCCGTGTCGCCTGTCTCCCATTTAGCTCCTACATAGTTTGCATGGCCTAAATAACTGATGTTTCCGCCCTGCCGAACCGCCAGTTCCGCATAGGCGCCTGGATTTCCGTCGTAATTGGCTCCCAATGCAAACTTTATTTTGTTGTTTAAGCCTAAAGAAGTCCATTCAGGCATCTGCATGATGGTCCCGTCAAAAATATACTTTGCAAAGAGCCCATACTCCTTTCCTCCCTGATGTACCCCGCCAGGAGGACCGAAGCCATCCCACTGAGGGAACCTGGCGCCGTTATGCCAGGTCTCATTTCCAAGCTCTACAAGTATTTCACGAAACTCATCTGTCCATGGAGTCCCGTTGTCTCCTCGCTGAACATAGCGCTTGTATGCGTATGGTTTGCTCTCAGGCGTGTCAATCTCGGGGTCATAGGGAACTCCTAAATATTCAATCAAACCCTCCCACTCTTCCTCAAAAAGATCCACAATGAGTGTCAAATATGGAACAACACGTGTTTCCGGGCTGTTTCCTGTTTTGTAAGCGTATTCCATGGACTGTTTGATGGTTATAACTGGTGCATTTCCAACACGTCCATCATGTCCTGGAGCATACCCTGAGTTACCGTAATCTGTGATCGCCCGGTGCATCTCAGTGTCACCAAATACTTCAGCATAAAACCTTATAGCAGGTTTTTTGCCGGTGGAAGCCACAGAATCCATAAACTCATCAAAACTTACTTCATGTGGTGTAAAGGGTTTATACTCATGTTTTTCGTCATTTCGATACAAAACAAAATTATCCACATGCAATTTTCCCGGAGCTGTAAACTCAAGGCCCTGAAATATATGGCTGCCTTCTGTTGGATAATCCGGTCCTGTAAAATCATAAGTGTACTTTTGCCACGTGCCCCCGACACTCCAGGCAGTGCTCTGTGAGAAAGAAGAATAGGCCCCGGTAAAAATAAATCTTACATTTCCACTGTCTCCAAGCCCTTCTTGCTTTAACCAGACCTCAACTCTATACGGCGCTCCCGGCCTTAGCAGGGAGTACCACTGCCCCTCACCACTATCATACGGATGATAGTGAACCTGTTTTATTTCGCACACTCCTGATGCTGCTCCTGCATCTACCTCAAGGCAGGTTTCTCCCGGCTCATTAAAATCTGAAGGAAGGCCTCCTGTGTGGTCCACTACTTTACATCGAAGACCACTGCTTGTATCAAGTCCCCAGCTGTCAACATGCCAATATTGTCTTACCCTGATGCTATGGGTTTCCTGCCCGATAAAGTTGGTCTTTTGCTTAATAAAGGCATAGTCGCCAATTTCGAAGCTTATCCCCCCGGTTTCCAGATAAACTCTTGCCATTTGCTCAGAACCAGTCGTGTCAGACCTGTAAACCTTATAAAATGCAACATCACCTGAAACGCTGGCTGTCCAGGAAACAGTTACAGACTCATTATTTGCTGTTGCCGTTACACCTGTAGGCGGCTCAGGCGCTGTTTGATCGTTAGGATCTGCAACATCATCCGGAGGATTTATCTTAAAGTACCTTGAGTCAGCTCTACTCTGGTTGTCCTCTACCTGAATTCTCAAAGTTACATCATCAGGCGTGGTTGTTGGTGTGCCTTCGATTCTTCCGGTTCCAGAGTCAAGTGTAAGCCCATCCGGTAGAGTGCCTTCTATTATAGTCCATGTATACGGCGATGTTCCTGCTGTAACCTCGAGAGTTACTCCGTAACTCACTCCGGCTCCGGCATCAGGCAGTCTCCAGGAACGATGCCAGATTCTTGGGCCGTTATCTATCCCGGATTGAGGAGTAGCTGAATCCTCATTGGAATTCGTGGATTCATTTCCTGAAGCATCCACTGCTCTTACTACATAATACGCTGTCTCTACTCCGTCTCCGAGATAAAATCGTGCATCTGTAGCATTTGTTTGAAGTCTTACGTCCTCTAACCCGGTGTCGGCAGGAGTTGTCCATTCATTGGATATCCATCCGCCGCCCGGAAAGTCCACAGACGGCATGGGGACTGTATCTTCGCCAAGAAATACAACATGGTCCGCGTTAGTCACATCGAGGTTGCCGCCCGGTGCGGGAAGCGGACTGCCGCTTTCATCCACAAGCCTGTAGAACCTGAGTTTCGCTCCATTTCCAAGACCTGTCCAGTAACACTGATAAAGGTCTATTCCGCCATGGCCTGTCCATTCAAACCAGTTGGAACCGTAATCAGAGATTCTTTCCAATTTCCGCCATACTATCGGTTCAAAACCAGAGCTCCACATCTCATTGTTGTTTGCAAAATTTGTTCCTCCCGCCAATTTTGTTAAATTTGCGCCGATCGGCTCTACATCGTTGGCCTCAACTGTATTCCCGACTGTAATCTCAGCCGGTGCAAAGGGATCGGCCGCATAGACACAAGGAATAACCAGCAGCAGAACAAGCGGAATTAAACCCATCATTTTTTTACACATGTTCTTACACATGATTTTTCTCCCACAAAATGAACGATTGGTTGAAATTTGCGTCCAACAAACCCTTTTTCGCATTGCCCCTCCCCGTTTATTGATGTTTTTTCCCTTTTACTTTTCTCACCTCCTTTGCACCCTTGTGCCAAACTTCTACAAAGCCCGTTGGTTCCATCGATTTATGTTTATCACGCACTAAGCGTGTAATTGTCAACGGCGGCGATTGAAGCGCTGAAAATCGAGAAATGATTGCTCGAACTGTGTCGCTAAGCGGCGATAGTGCAGGCGCACCACCCAACCGTTTTCGCCATCCATCTTTTCCTTCATGGCTCATATTCCGCCTCCACGAGGAATTCACAGATACACCGCCAAACGGCTCTCTTTGCACATCGCGAGCGTTCGGCTAAGGCCGACCGGATAAAAAAATCAGGTGCGACTCCTCTTACAAGTTGCTGTGACCTTTTATACTGGCATCCCGTGCCTTGTCAAGCTATTTTTTTATTTTCTGTTTTTTTAGCGAGTTGCTCTGTCCCTGCGTCTCACCCGCAGCCCTCAAGCCGTACACCCCCGCGAAACCCTCGCAAAAGTGCCCCGAATTTTTGTAAATCACCCCGCATTTTTTGTAAATTTTCGAATATCATAGAGGAGTTTTTGAAAGAATTTGAACATTTCCGAGTTACCCACATCCCCCACCCTGCCCATCTTAGTCAAGTTAGGCAAAATTTAACGATTATTCCGCCGACACACGCCACGAAATCACCCCCCTGCGCACCTGCGCCCTCACCGAATGCCCGAAAGAATCGAGCGGCTGCTGGGTGTTGAGCTTGTGTCCAGCCGGGCAGACAGGCCGTATCTATGACTCGGGTGCAGTTAGCCGAGCAGGTTTTCGTAAAGGCGGACGCCGGCGACTATTTTGCAGGAGTGGACGGCGTATTTGTCGGCGAAGGCGGGTCGCGAGCGGGGGTAGGCGGTATCTATGGCGGCCTTGAGATCATCGACGGCGGCTGCCCTGACAATCGCGCCGGCGGCGCCTTTGTCGCCGCCGCCCAACATTCTCTCTCCGAGTACGCCGGGGACGGTTCGGGCGATGTCGCACATCGTCTCTAATTCGGGGCCGGAGATTTTGTAATCGTCTCGCAGGCCGATGCCGTCCCGGCGAAATATGCGTCCCACGGTTTCGATGTCGCCGCGTTTCCAGGCGTCCAACATTTCGTAGAAGCGTTTGCGGGCGCCGAAGATGTAACGCAGCCGGTCGGTCAGGTCGGGGTAAGGGCCTGCGAATTGTGCGAGTGCCTTTTCGTAGAGTGCGTCGGTTTTGATGTCGGCCAAGCAGGAGATTTTGTAGCCGGTTCTCTGGAGCATTGCAACAAGCTTTTCGCACTCGGTGCGTCGGATTTTGTATGTGGATTTTTCCAGGCCGGGCCTGACGGTCCCGGTATCCATAACGACGATAGAGAAGTCGTCGGGGCCTTTTCCCAACGGCACATACTCGACGGAGCGTTTTTTCGGATTGTAGTACGTCCCGAAGCCCTCGCGGGCGAACAGAATCATAATCTGGTCGAGCTTCCCGCAGGGTGAGCCGATATAGTCGTTCTCGACCTGCTGGGCCATATCGACTATTCTGAACCTGTCGTTTTCCTGTATTCCGTTGGCATCGAGCAGGGACAAAATCAGGTTGAGCGTAAGCGATGCCGACCGGCTCATACCGCCGCCCGGTATATTTCCGTAGATGACGGCGTTAATGCCCTGACTGAGCCGGTAGCCCTCGCGGCGGAGTACAAAATCGACGCCGTAGGGGAAGCGAGCCCAGGTATCGGCGATTTTCTGCGACCCGGGTTGCGGCACGTCGCCGAGCGTAAATTCAACGACGCCGTCGTCGGGGAAGTTTCCGCTGAAGATTCGACATTTATCGCTGCCGCTGGGCTTATAAGCCATCCATATAAATCTGTCGGTGCCCACGCCGAACAGCTCCGTGCCGTTATAGTCGCCGTGCTCGACGCTGAGGCAAAAGCGTGAGGACGTTCTTCTCAGCTTGCCGGCGGCGACATCTATGCCGCTTTGCTTCGACAGCTTTTGAATTTTTTCAGCGGCCCAGGCGTCCTGAAGCGTTGGCTGCATAAAATCTCCTTTCCGTGAAAAAAACAACAGAAGCAAGGGCATTTCCCTTACTTCCGACAGCGCGCGACGACGACATAGAGACTATTTGAGCTTAATAGGTACGCCTTTTTCGCGGGATTGGGTTACGAACGTTTTGAGGTCGTCGAGGACTAGGTTGAGCTGACGGCTGTTCTCGAGCAAATCCTCGTAGAGCCGACCGTCGTTTATGACCTTTGCCACCGTCCCCTCACCGTTGTTTATCTTGTCCAGAATCTGCTGTAGCTGACCCATCACCGTGCTGAGTTTTTCACTCGTGCCGACCATAGCGGCGACCATTCTGTCGATTTGTGCATCGGCGTTGCTGAGGGTGTGTTTGCCTGCGGAGGCCAATTGCCTGATTTCTTCCACCGTTGCCTTTGCCTGTTCGGCCGCAGAGGAGAGGTCCATCAGGGCCGATTTCAGATTCATTTTGTTATTCGGGTCGCCGAAGATGTCGTTGGCATTCTTGACGAAGCTGCCGATGCCATCAATGAGGTCGGCGAGTTTCTGCTGGCTTTCCTCGGGGAAAAACTCACTGGTCATACCGGTCGAGCCCTGCAGCAAGGTTCCTTCGGTAAGGACCTTTCCGCCTCTAATGTCCTTTGGCGGGACTTTCAGCTCGATATAGCTGCTGCCCAAGCCGCGCGTCATAAGCTTGACCTGTACCCTGGCCGGGATATTGTCGAACTTGTTGTCGATGCTCATAATCACGACCGTCTGGTGGTAATACTCTTTTGTATTGAGGTCTTTCAGGATATCGGGCGGCCTGACATGCGTGACTTTGCCTATCCGATAGCCGCAAAAGCGAACGGGAGTATCCCTCTGGACGCCCGGTGCAGAGGGAAACTGAACTCGCACCTCGTACGATTTGATTTCGCTTACCAGCATAGGCAGGTCGCCAAAGCGAAAAATCAGGTAGGCGAAGGCAACGAAGGCGACGATGATAAAAATGCCCACAACCATACTTCGTCTTTTTTGTGCGGTCTCGTAATCGCTCACTGCTCGATTCCTTTCAAACGTGTCCGCCCCTCAAGAAACAGCTCTCGTATCGCACGCAGCGGATAGCCGCTTTTGTTCAGTTTTTTTATCAGCTTGATTCGCCGAACGGCATCCGAGTCAAACATCCGTCTTCCCGTTGGAGTAACGTCTGTCGGCTCAAGAAGCCCGACCATAAGGTAATATTGCAGAGACTGGCGAGAAATGCCAGCTTTTTTTGCCGCAGCCCCTATAGACATCAACGTGTTATCCTTGCTCACTGTTGCACCTGTTTTTACTCTTTTATCGGCCATTGAGCGGCGGGGCAATCAGTCATCATCGCTTCTTGTGTTTCAGCCGTTCGGCAAGAGCCAGAAAAGAACGCTCTATACGCTCAAAGGTTACCCGGCGCCGAGCCGTTGTGCCGGCCTTTTTTGACCGGTTTGAGAATCGCGGTGAAATCATAACGACGTAATCAAAGCCCTGTTCGAGTTTTTCCCTGTTCAGCCGGAAGGACTCGCGGACAAGCCGTTTGAGCCGGTTACGCAGGACCGCATTGCCGGCCGACTTTCCCACCGAAACGCCTAAGCGGGGATACCCGCACTCGTTTTGACGCATATAAACCGTAAGCAGAGCGTCACCTGCAGACAAGTTTCCTTTGAGCACGGCCTTGAACTGCTCGTTTGCGACAAGCCGTTCGTTCTTGCCGAATGAATACCGTTTCAAAATATCACCATAGTATAAACAAGCTCCAGCGGGAAAAAACCTCAAATCCGGCTCGGTTGCTCTGCCGTCGCAGTCAGAGCCAGCGATTTTCAACCGGTCGCCAATGCCATAGTGTCGGCGGTTTTGCGCCTGTTCAGGACTTCTGCGCTTATTTTGCGCATCGCCCTGGAGTAGTCAAGGACTCCGGCGAGCTTGTCGGCGCCGTCGGCTGCCACCACAGCAAGATGGCCCAGGTTATAGCGTTTCATATAGTCGAAGACATCTTCGAGGTTCTTGTCCGGCGTTGTTCTGTCCACAACCGCCTCGGCAACATCGACCGCCAGCAGCCAGGCCGCCACGTCCCTGTTTGCAAACATTTCTTTTATGCCCGGGATAGTAATCTCTCCTACTATATTCGATTCACTATCAACGACGGGGTAATAGATGCTGTCGGTTGTGCCGAATACTTCGAGTATCTGTTCCAGGGGCAGGTCCTGGGCAATTACCTTCGGTGAAGTATCCATCACGTCCGCGACGGTCGAGCCCTTTATTAAATCTTCTTCGGTGATGTTGAGACCGACTTCGCCGGCCCTCTTAACGCCGGCCTTCACCAGGACGGGCCCAAGGATTTCAACGACAAAAGTGGCGGTCATCACAACCATAATGATGGTGTGCCCGATGTCGGGTCCGAACTGCTGGTTCGCAAGCACGGCCAGACCAATTGCTACCCCCGCCTGAGGCAGCAGGCATACGCCGAGGTACTTTCTAACCACCGCCGGCGCCTTTGAGAGCCGGGCACCAAACCAGCTCCCAAGAATCTTGCCGGCCGCCCTGGACAGAATATAGACAATTATCATAACAATCAACCAGACAGACAGCCGCCCAAACTCGATATGAGCGCCTGCAAGAACAAAAAATGATGTATATATCGGTGGGGAAAACTTCTCGACAAGTGAAAACGTGTTTCTGCTTTCACGCGGCGCCAGATTCGCAACCGTTATTCCGAAGGTCATCGCAGGTAAAATCGGGTCAATGCCGGGTATCATCGAGACGCCGACAACGAGCAAAAGAGTGCTAATCGAAAACGTAAGTATTTTGTCATCCGCTCTGACAAACTTCAGTAGAAAATATAGCGCAACTCCTGCAATGAAACCAAGAAAGACGGCACCGGCTATCTCGCCAAACAGCTTGCCTGTCGTCATCAGAACAGAGCGGTTCACCGTACCCAACACGGCCTTGGCCCCCGTGGCCGCACCGCGATAAAGCAACAGCGCCAATGCATCATCCAGCGCCACTATTGCCAGCACCGCAGCAGTCAAAGGCCCCCTCGTCTTGTATTCCCACAAGACATTCACCGTTGCCGCCGGCGCCGTGGCCGATGCAATGGCACCAAGAACCAGCCCCGTTGCTATGGAAATGGAAACCTGACGCGTCAAAAACCACACGGTGACACCCACCGCAACCGCAACCAGCACAAAGGCGCCGAGTCCCTGCGCAAAGAGGATTGTGAAGAACTGCCTGCCGTATTTCTTGAAGACATCGCCCCGCAGCTCTGAGCCTATCATGAAACCTATCACACCAAGGGCAAACATCGCAAACGGCTCGAGACCGTCCAAAATATCAGGCGTGATTATCTTCAGTACATCCCCAAGCACGATTCCAACAACAATGCAGCCGACGACCTGGGGGATATGCAGCTTCTGAAAAAGCCGTGCGCCGAACGTCCCGCCTAATATGACCAAACCGAACAGCAGTATAACGTTCAAATGCCCCGAAGATTC
>CAZPDW010000088.1:0-9139 GCA_964585535.1 uncultured Pirellulales bacterium | reverse complement strand
GAGGATAGAGAGGGCTGGCGGCCGTTTACGTTTGACAAAGAAACGGCGGCACTTCAGGAGAAATACGCGGTGGCCGATGCCGAGAACGCGGCATTGATTTACGAAAAGCTGTTTGACGCCACGGTCATCGATAAAAATGCCCCGGAATTCTTCGTAAGAACAATTCCGTCGTCAAAATCAGGGCCATGGACGACAAAGGAGCACCCGGAAATGGCAAAGTGGCTGCAAGCAAAGCAGTTGCTTATTGAAAAGGTCGTCGAGGCCACAAAGCTACAAGGCTGTGCATTTCCAATACCCTGCGACCCGATGAAACTCGGAGACACAATGAAGCTAATGCGGCAGTGGACATTTCTGCTTATCGCGGTTGGGAATAACGCGGTCGCGGAGGGCAAGACGGGTGAGGCGATTGAAAAATACGTAGCTGCGCTTCAAATGGGCCAGCATCTGGGTCAACAACCAACTATGGTTTATATTTTGCTGGGTCAGGCGATTGAGGCGCTTGCTCTGATGCGGATTAACAAGACGGTTATTGAAACTGATGTGGATTCGAGCTATCTGGATACGGTGGACGAAACAATTGGGCAAATGAAGCCGGACTGGAGGGACGCTTTTGAAGGCGTCCTGGAGACTGATAAGCTGCAGGTAAAGAATATGCTTGCGGGGATGACGTATCAAATCAATGAGGCAGGGCAGGTTCGGCGGTCAGTCGATACGTGGGCGTCGAAGCGGGAACAGATGAGAAAGGCACTGGAGAGCGGGCAGGTCAAGGATAAAAAGACATTGGAATATATGCGGCGGACGGCGTATCCGGGGTACTGGAAAAGAAAAGCGAGGAAGGCGG
This sequence comes from uncultured Pirellulales bacterium, assembly GCA_964585535.1. Lineage (GTDB taxonomy): Bacteria > Planctomycetota > Phycisphaerae > Sedimentisphaerales > Anaerobacaceae > JAUVYV01. Next base: position 8,298 of record CAZPDW010000088.1, on the reverse strand, counting down.
TGGTGATTGTTAAGTGGTTCGCCTTTCCGGCAAGGCCCGAGCAGATGGCGGCGATTATCGATGCGGCATACGAACGATACACAGAGTTAGAGGACCCCAACTTCAGCTACGAAGCTCAGCCGCGTTCCAGGTTGTCGATAAGCCAGGGAGCTAATTGGAGACGGTTCGAGTTTAACTTGCCGTACATGGTGAGAATTGTGACGGAGCAGAGTGAGAATAGCTATTATACACTCCGGGATACATTCCGGCGGGCGGAAGGCATAAAGAGGGGGACGCGGGTGGTTGTTGCGCTCAGGCGATACAAAAACGCGAAGGGAAAATGGCCTGATAATTTAGGTCAGGCGGCAGAGTTCGGCCCGGAAGATGTATTTGTCGATGGCTACGGCGGGCCGTTTGTCTATAAGAGCGGGGAGAACAACTTTGTATTGTACAGCAAGGATAAGAACGGCATCGATGACGGCGGCAAACGTAATAAGCAGACAGGGCTCGACGACTGGGTAATCTGGCCGGGGGGCAAGAAGGTAAAGGAAAGGACGAATGACACAGGACAAGAGAACTGAGATAGTGGAACTGAAAGACAATGTGGCAAGCGAGGTAACGCTGGAGGGTTGGCTGTATAACCAGCGGGGGAGCGGGAAGGTGCAGTTTTTGATATTGCGGGACGGGACGGGGCTTTGCCAGTGCGTTGTCGAAAAGGGCAAGGTGCCGGATGAGGTATTCGAGCAGTTGAGGCATTTGGGGCAGGAATCGAGTATCCGTGTGCGCGGGGTAGTCAAAGCAGATGAGAGGAGTGTGGGTGGGTATGAATTGGCGGTGACGGCGGCGGAGGTGATAGGCGGCGCGAGTGATTATCCGATAACGCCTAAGTCGCACGGGATTGATTTTTTGCTCAGGCATCGTCATCTGCATCTGCGGTCGCAGGGGCAGTGGTGCATGGGCAGGGTTCGGCATACGGTGATTGATGCGATTCGGCGGTTCTTTAACGATAACGGTTTTACGCTGGTCGATACGCCGATACTGATGGCCACGGCGGGCGAGGAGGAGCAGACGCTCTTCGAGGTGGATTATTTCGGAAGCCCGCTGTATTTGGCCCAGACGGGGCAGTTGTATTTAGAAAGCGCGGCAATGGCATTCGGGAAGGTGTATTGCTTCGGGCCTACGTTTCGGGCGGAAAAGAGCAAGACTCGGCGGCACCTGACGGAGTTCTGGATGGTCGAGCCGGAGGTTGCGTTTATCGATTTACCCGGCCTGCTTGAATTAGCGGAAAATTTCGTTTCCTATATCGTCGAGCGGGTGCTGAGCGATAACAGAAGTGAATTAGAACAACTCGGGGCGGATACTGCGGCGCTTGAGAATATAAAGCCGCCCTTCTATCGGCTGACTTATACCGAGGCGGTCGATATTTTGACGGGCGAGAAGACAAAGGCGTTTATGGCGAAGCAGCTTGAGGAGCTCGAAGCAGAGAAGGACAGAATAGAAAAGAGAATTGCGGAATTAGAGGCCGAGCAAAAGGGTTCGATTAAGCAATGGAAGCGGGACAAGAATTCGGCGGAATTGATCGAGCTGCGGGGCGAGCTGGATGAAATAAATACAAGAATCGAGAACAACCCGAAACACACCCGGTTAGCAGCGGAATTTCAATGGGGCAAAGACCTGGGCGGCTCGGACGAAACGATTATATCGCAGATGCACGACAGGCCCGTCTTCGTAACGCACTACCCGACGAAAGCGAAGGCGTTTTATATGAAGACCGACAGGGACAACGACAAAGTGGTGGAAAATTTCGATTTGCTTGCGCCGGCAGGGTTCGGCGAAATCATAGGCGGGTCGATGAGAGAGAATGAATATGACTTACTCGTAAAAAGAATTGACGAGCAGGGATTAAAGAAAGAAAACTACAACTGGTATCTCGATTTGCGAAAATACGGCTCAGTCCCCCACGGCGGCTTCGGATTAGGCGTCGAGAGGACCTTGGCGTGGATTACGGGCGAACGGCATATCCGGCAGTGTATAGCGTTTCCGCGGCTGATGGATAAGGTGTATATTTAGCCCTTCGCATTTCACACTGCATCCTGCGTGCTCTCCTGCGGCTTACGGCACGTCCGGCATCAGTCGCCACTGATTATCCATCCGCTTTTCGTTGCTCCGGCCTCGCCCCCCGCTCGCCCCCGTTACTATCGCAACCCTGTCCTTCAATTGATATAAAAAAAATCAAGCCGGAGATTGAACGGGTATGCCGGCGTTTGCCGGTCAAACGACTGCGCCTGTTTGGTTCTGCTTTGAGCCAAAATTTTTCCCAGGGTAGTAACGTCGATGTTCTGCTTCGAGTTTCTGCTGGAAGCATTAGCCCCAGCCGCTTAAACCATTAACAAAACTGCGAAAGTTAACTGAGACACAAAGGCAAAAAATCAGGTTCCCAAACGGCCTTGTTTCGTTCAGCACAGCCATCTTAGGCGGAGCCGACAACCGAACGGTTCGAATGCCGCCGATTTTGGGCTTAGTCAATCTGACTGACCGGTCGGCACCTCGAATTGTGAATTGTTTGCGGAAGAAGACCGCCTGATTGGGACGAATAAAAAAGCTATGGTCGTTCCCCGTGATAATTTCAGAGCTTAGCCGATATTATCGAAAGCCGGCTCAAAAATATCGGTACTTCAGTCTTCTGTGAATCTCGTTCTTGTTGTGCCATTTGTGCGTGTCGGTCCGCGGCAGATGCCAGTTGCACCGCCACAAACCGCACCACCATTCCCGGATAACCCGAAGCAGCTTCATTCTATTACCCCCTACTTTAAACTATACGTTACCAGCGACCGATAGCCAACCCTGCGGATGTTGCCAATTCACCGCCAAACACAAAAAAATCCTCCCGATGTGAAAAAATTCTCACAGCCGCCTTGCGGTGGTTATCGGGGTTAAGCGGGGCAAATTGCCCCGTATACGTCAAGCCGCAGTACCCGAGCCACCGTTGGACAAGGCAAGCGCAAAAGATGCGGTAATTTCCCTCGCTCGCCGCTCTCTTGCCCGTCTTCTAAATACCCGACTTCAGGCCGGACCGGCGCCTCAGGAAATGCTCAAGACAAACCGCCGCCCCTGTCGATGCGCACTGATGAACAATGTTAACAGAGTACCGCTCTCAGACATATAAATAGCCGGGCCGTTCGTATCCTGCAAAGCTGCATTGGCTATCGGCCAAAAAACGCTCAGCCAAAACGAAACTTAAATAAAAATGGAAAGGAAAAAGCAAGAAAGGGAAACCGTAGTCCGATTTGCCCCTGCGATTAAGAAGGCGAGTATTTCAAACACTCTACAAAAAGCATGGAAAGGAATATCCTCAGCCGTCCAATCGCAGGGGCCTTGTCTTTAACCAATTCCCCTCCGTAAGCCGGCCCAAATACCGCCGAGCCGACCCTGCAATTACCGCAACACACGCCTCTGTGAGAGAGCAGCCAGCAAAAAACAAAGCAAAAATCCCCCCTCGGCCATTGCAATGACGCTGAACTGCCGCCGCTGAATCCTATGAAATCGACTCAATCAGGTCCTTCATCAACGGGTCTTCACAGGATTGAAACAGCTCCCCTCTCAGATACTTGACGTACTCATCCCCGTCAATACCAAGCGGCTTTTGCCACTGCTCAAAACGCTTCTGCAGCCGTCGTGCCTGCTCCTCTGCCCACTTGTCTTTCTGGCTGTCCAACATTTCTTTCGCCAGCTCCAAATAGAAACACTGGTATTCTACCAGCTGCCCGCAGACAGTCAACTGTTTTTTCGGACTAAAATTAAATTTTCTCCCCGCCGCCCCCGCAGATGCCGCCGGCACACTGCACTTTATAACCTCTTTAATAACAGCAACTTATGCCTGTCTGCGCCTCTATGCCGCCGCCGCCCCGCCCAGGCGAAAAAAAAATACCGCCATTCAGGTGGATTTTGACCGTATATTTTGATATAATAATATTATCGGAACACCTGCGGAGAGCATCACCTTTGTAATATCGCAAAGGCGTTACGGCCTCTGGCAAAGGCCGTATCTAACGAAAAACTTGCTTGTGGAGGGAACGTTGATGGCTGTCGTTTGGGTACTGATTTGGCTGGCAACCTCGGCCTCGGCCTACTACCTCACCAAAGCCGCATTTCTCTGCTGCTGTAGGCCCGCCTGGGACAAACCTACCGCAGAATTCGTCGTCATTTGCAGTATCTTCCTCGGCCCTCTTTTCCTTATTGTCTCGGCGGAACTGCTCCTCCTGGCCGCAATAGGCACAGGCCTGTCAACAAACAAAACCCGAAGATACAAAGACTCCTGATCGCCGCTTCCACTTGTTGCCGTCACGCTCAAAATTCACACTGCGACGGTTTATCCTGACAACCTTCACGCCGTCTATCGTGTCCCCCCGGTGGACAAGTACGGACAACACAACTTTTTATGCGGCAAAGACTTCCGTCATAACTATTTGATAATACAGAAGTTGGACTTCGGCTTCGATGTGTTCGATTCGCAGGAGGTCACAGGTTCAAGTCCTGTACCGCCCATTGAAAAAGCCCTCGCCTTTTTCAGTTACTGGCTTTGTTTTTGCAGACACAGTTTCTTGACAATCCATACTACAAACCCAGGGCTGTGCGGAAAGAAGTTCTCGAACGGCTGAATATCGCCGGCATCGGGCCGCTCGTCCTTATCATATTTTACCCCCGGACAGCCGCGATCGTAATACAGCTTGCCCGCTATGTTGTACCACGGGTATTCACAACATCCTCTGGGCCTTTTCGGATAGATAGAGCACAGCCCGTCCCTGAGCAAAGTGCACGTACATCTTTGCGAGCGCACGAACCTCGCGTCCCTGTCGGTCATTATAGATTCATAACCTATTCTGTCGGCTTCCTGCGCCGATGTCACCGGCGTTCCCAGCGTTCTGCAGCACCTGGCGCATTTGTCTTTGAGACAATCCAGCCGGGCCGGTTTATCGGCGGGCGCCAGGCGATACAGCCCGGCCTTCCTGGCCTTGACAATGCTTCGTATGAGAATCAAATTCACATTCTCAAACCACAACCTTCTCAGCTTCTCTCGCAGAATACCCGCAGAAAGAAGCAGCGAAGAAGCGATAAGACTAAAAACCGGCGCCAAAAATACTAAATTTGCGTTGTCTGTGCTCCTGCCGTAAATCGCCGCCCCCCAGCCGACCACAAAGCCGGCCGAGACCGCCCATGTCGCCGGCGCCGATAAGTTCCTCAGCCGCCGTCGGCCCGTCAGCAGCGCCATAACAACAAGCGGACACAGCCCGAGCTGCGCACCGTATATCGCAAAAACCAAATCCACTATCGAAAATCCCGCACGGTAAAGCAGTTGAACCGCCACCGTCGAGACCAAAGCCGCAAAAACAACGATGCACCTCGATACGTTCAGCTCCTTTCGTGATTCCAGCCGTTCGGCCAGCGGCCGGGCCCTGAAACGCGAAACCACGTCCTGATACAGTGTATGCGAGACCGCTATAAGCTGCGTCGAGGCGGTCGATAGCATCGCCCCGTACAGCCCGAGCACCGTAATGAACAGAACGCAAACGCCGAGAAGCCCACCCGTCCTTCCGATGACGTTCAGCAGCAGTATCAACGGATTCGTCTCGCCGCCGGGCGCCACAATCATAAAGACAAAACACGCAAGCAGTACGAACACCCCCCAGGTTGCCGCCACACTGAAAACTCCTCTCCACAGCCCGGCTGTAACCGTCTGCTTCTGCCGGGCGCCCGCTATTCGCTGCCATATACTCATATCCGATATGAAAGTGGGGACATTGATTACGAAAATACCTAAGAGAAATGATGTCAGTCCCGGCCTGTACGACATACTCAGCACCTCGGCCGGCACCTTGTCCAGACTCGCGCTCCAGCCGCCGTGGCCCACTACGTAGTAAACGTAGAAAAAGGGCAGCGAAATCAGCAGCACCCAGATTGAAACCATCTGGATTCTGTCGGTTATGATTACCGCCCGAAAGCCCCCGACAGCCGTGTAAAAGAACGCGGCTAACGACAGTACCAAAATCACAATCCAGGCGGGAATGCCCGGCACAAGGCCCGCCAAAAACTGCGAGCCGACCGTCAGCTCGACCGCAAAAGCCCCCAAAAAGCCCAGACTCGTGCAGACCGCTCCCACCCGGCAGAGAACCGGCGAGTTGTACTCTTTGCCTAAAAACTCGTGCAGCGTGGGACGATGGTCGTACGATGACATCCGCTCCCAGATTCGCCCGGCAAACAGCCGAACCACAAGCACGCCGACAGAAGTCGTGATTGCCGTCCAGAACAGCCAGAGACCGAGGTCCCCGGCTAATTTGAAAAACAGCAGTATAACGGTCGCCAATGAAATGGTCGTTGCGACCGTGCTCGATGAAAACTCCGCCGGATTTTTCACCTGGGCGCGTCTGCTGTCGGCCATCGGCAGCAGGTCTGCAATCCCCTTTGCACGGCGCCCCACCACGATGCCTACGGTCATATAGACAATCAGGGCCGACAAAAGTGCGATTATGACGGCAGCGCTCATGATTTGTGCCGCGCCCCTGCGCCCACCTTCAACTCGACGCTTATCCTTTCCTTAAGACCCCGCGGAACAGATGGGTATTTACCCCTGGCGACCTCCGTAAGTACCCGCAATTCCGGACCCGGATACAACTCCACTCGCCAGCCCCGCTCACTCAACGCACTGAAAACCGCTATCTCCTCCAGAAGATATTCACAACAAAGACCTATCGCCTCGGCCTGCTCAACCGCTAAACGCTGACCACGCCTGTGCTGCCTGTTCACAAAAGAAACTGCGTCCTTCTCCACCGACGCCCTGAACTGCTCATCCGATACGAAAAGCTGCTCTATAACCTCTTTCGATTCCTTGAACTCGCCGCCGTGAAGATGCTCTTTCCATCTGGTAAGCCGAACCTGCTCGCCGTCGAATTGCTCGAAAAGCCCCTTGGTCTTCAACACAAACACATCGCCTATCTTCCCGGCCGCTTTCGCGGCCTCGGCATCGTCAAGCCCATTGAGAATTCGCTCGTTGAAACGACGCAAATGGTCTCCGACTATCACTAAACAGCTCTCGAACCGCTCACTCGCCCAGCACAGTATCGCACGCAGCGACCTGCTGTCGAATACGGGATTTTCAAGACTTATCCCCAGATAGCACCTCTTGTATGAGAAAAGCTCCCGCTGCGACAGCTTCGGCAGTATCTTCGCTATTGCCACCGCCGGCAGCCGCTCGTCCTCAAAGTGATAATCCGATGTCACTGAACAGTTTCCTTATCTTTATGAGCTTCTCGCTCGTCTCGTCGTAACCCAAGCTCGTTCCATACAGCCCCTTCATACTTGAATCGACAGTCGCATTGTCGATAAACGGTACCACGTACCCGCTGACCATAATATAAATCCAGAGGTTGTTCATCGGAACACCCCTGTACAGCAGTATCTCATCTATCTCGTCCGCCCTGCCCGGGCCGTGCTCAATCCTGAACTTGGCGTTCATCACCTCGTCAAAACCGGCCAGCTCACGCTCGTATCTGAGGCGCTCACGCTCGAACCTCGTTTTCAGAAGCTCGGCAATTCTCCGGTGAATCGCCCCGGCCCCGCCCGACGGCCCGTCGCGGTGTATTATCAGTATCTTCTCGAAACTATCGTCCCACAGATAGCTGTAATCGAACGTGCTCACGTCAAGTATTATCTCCGGCCTGCGGACAATCCCGATTATATGCGAAAACCTGTTCTTGTGCAAACGCTCCCACCGGGCTAATTCCTCCGCCGTCACTCGCGGCGTGACATTCCTCAGGTTGTCGATGAGCTGTAGCACCGTATCCAGATAGAACGGCGCTACCCCCTGCAGGATGTTGCCTATCTTGCCGTACAAACGCCCGCTCAAAGGCCTCTCGTATGTCGGGCTCATAAAGCTGTCTATCTCCGAACCCGTGAACGTAACCGGCTCGGTCGTTAGAAAACGCTCCAGCTCCTCCCGGAGTCCGTCCGAGCCAATCGCCCTGGCAACCGCACCGGGCCCGGCGTTTTCGACCGTCGGCCAAAGGGCCGAGAGCTTGTCGAGCACGCCCGACATCTGCGGATTATGCTCGGCAAGCAGCTTCGTCGTTGTCCGCATATCCGCCGCCGAACGCCTCACCGAATCGAGTATCTGGACGCACACAAGAACCTGGCACAAAGGGATAAACTCCAGGCCCTCGAACGTCTGCACCACCCTCATCGCCCTGGCCGGCTGGAGTATCGCCGAACCCGCCTCTATCATTCGATAATGAGACGCCGCCAGGCCTAACCGCCCTGCAACCTCGG
>CAZPDW010000087.1:0-9150 GCA_964585535.1 uncultured Pirellulales bacterium | reverse complement strand
GTAACTGATGCCGTAGAAGAGAATGACCAGGCCGCAGTAGGGCAGCAGTGTGCTGAATATGGAGGGGATGATTAAGCCGGGGTTGAGAGCCGACAGCGAGTCGAACATCGCCACTGCCAGCAGGGTCATCGGCAGCAGGAAAGCGCCCACCCCGTAAAGGACCCAGAAGATAACGTCACTTGTCAGGTCAAACTGGGACGGGTCCGCGCCCGGGCTTATGTGAAGGCGTGTCCAGAAGAACCAGATTACATAAATTATCAGCGGTGCGAAACAGAGGATGTCACAGGCCAGGACGAGCAGCACCTTGTGGAGCAGCTCGACGGGTGTGGGCGGGTCCTGGAGCGAGATGTCCGGCGCGCGGCGCTCGCCTTTTGCACTTTCGATGACGCAATTGAAGAAGTAAAAGAGCATATAACCGCCCAGGAGGATTTAAAGCACCAGCACCAGGAACTGGCCGTAGCAGCACATAAAAAACAGGAACGGCCCCAGCAAACCCAACAGTATCGGTGTAAACCAGAAGATAAAGAAATGTATTACGCCTCCTACGCTGAAGGGGTAAGCGAACATATCGATGAACCACGGGATAGCGGTTTCAGCGGGTGCTTCGGATTGCTGTGGCATTTGGCTCGGGAAATATTCAGGTACGGTCGGCTCAACCGGTATGGGTTCTGCGTTTAGCTGCGGTTTTAGTCGCAGGCCGAAATCGTCTGTGTTGTCCTGCGGCGCGGCGGATTGCTGCGGTTGGGATTGCTCTGGCAGATGCCGGGCGTCGAGGTCACGATTCAGGCGGATGTACTCGCCGGGTTTTTCTGCCGGCTGCCGGACCGAAATATCGGGGATGATAACGATGTTGCCGCACTTTGGGCATTTACCTCTTTTTCCGGCCAAATGGTTGGGAACGCGGAATTTGCCGCCGCAGAAGTTGCAGGTGAAGCTGATAGAAGAATCAGCAGGTTTTCTGTCCGGGCGATTATTGTCCATTTACCGAACTCCCTTTGTTTGTTAATGCACTATGATATATATGACGCGAAGAGCGGCGGTTTCATCAAGAGAAAAATGGCAAAAAAAGAGAAAAAAGGCATACCCGCCGACAAAAGGGCCGGTTAAGAATTGATTACACGGTGTTTAATTGTTGCCGTATTATTTTTTCGGCATTTGCGAGGGCTTGGGGGATTTTTTCGCCGGTTTTGCCGCCTGCCTGCGCCATCTGGGGACGCCCGCCTCCTCCTCCGTCGATAACGGGTGCGATTTGCTTCAGGATGTCGCCGGCGCTTAGACCTTTTTTGACGAGGTCGTCGGTGACACCGGCGAGCAAGACGGCTTTTTCGCCGTCGGCAAAGCCAAGAACGATGGCGGCCGATTTTGCCTTTTTCTTTAACATATCGATAGCGGCCCGGCCCTGCTCGGTTGAGGCCGGCGAGATGCGGCCGGTGACTATCGAAGAATCGCCGATTTTTTTACACTTTTGAAGCAGCTTTTTCGCTTCGGCCATAATATCACTGCCGCCCTGACGGGCTGTGGATTTGAGCTGCTTGGCGAGCTTCTTGTTTTCCTTTATCAGGTTGGCGGTCCTTTCGAGCAGACCGTCGGCGGGTACTTTGAGCATAACCGAAAGCTCATCAACGATACGGCTTCTTTGCTCGAAATAGCTTGCCAGGGCTGAGCCGGTAAGCGCCGTGATTCTTCGGACGCCGGCTGAGATACTTTCTTCTTTGGTTATTTTGAAACCGCCGATGGAGCCGATATTAGCGACGTGTGTGCCGCCGCAGAACTCTCTGCTGAAGGCCTGCCCGAGCCGGTCTTCGGAATCGGTGCCGATAGCCACCACCCGAACCTCGTCGCCGTATTTTTCACCGAAAAGCGCCATTGCACCGAGTTTTTGGGCCTCGGCCTTCGGCATCACAGTGCAGGTAACGGGCAGACCGGCGGCGATTTTGTCTCTTACCAGATGCTCGACCTGCTCAATCTGCCCGGCGGTCATCGCCTTTGGACAGGTAAAGTCGAATCGCAGATAATCCGGCCCGACGAGACTACCCTGCTGGGCGACGGATTTACCCAGCACCTGCTGAAGAGCCCACTGCAGCAGATGCGTGGCGGTGTGGTTTTTCTTTATCGCGTCCCTGTCTTTACCCACCACGGCATTTACGGCCTCGCCGACGGCGAGCGTACCTTCGACGACTTTGCCGTGGTGAACGACACAGTCAGCGATTTTGGCGGTCGTCTCGACGATGAACTTGCCGTTTGCAGATTCGATTGTGCCGCAGTCGCCCACCTGCCCGCCGGCTTCGGCATAGAAGCAGGTTTTGTCGAGTACAAGAGCCGCCTCGGCGCCGCATTCGAGCCGGCCGGTTCTTTTGAAGCTTGCCTGTTCTATAAAGCCGGCTACGGTACTTTCGCAGCGGTCGGTTTCGTATTTAAGCGTCTCGTCGGTTGCGGGCAATTCCGCGTCGCCCAAATTCACCATCGATGAAGTCCCCTTTTGCGCCGCCCTGGCCCGCTGTTTTTGTTGAGTCATAAATTTCTCAAAGCCGGTGGTATCGACCTTTAGATTTTGCTCCCCGGCCATAAGCCGGGTCAAATCGGGAGGGAAACCATAAGTGTCGTAGAGCCGGAAGGCGTCGTCACCGGTGATGGTTTTATCTGCTGAGTTTCGGGCTCGCTCTGCAGCGGCGTTGAAAATCTCGATACCCCTGTCTAAGGTTCTGCCGAAGCTTTCTTCTTCCGATTCAACGACGGTTGAGACGTAATCGCTGCGCTGCCTGATTTCAGGGAAGGCGTCGCCGAGACAATCGACAACCGCGCCAACGAGTTGATAGAGGAACGGCTCGTGCATACCCAGCTCTCTTCCGAACCGGGATGCCCGGCGAAGTATTCGGCGAATCACGTAGCCGCGTCCTTCGTTCGAGGGTGTTACGCCGTCGGTTACGGCGAAGACAAGGGCGCGGATATGGTCGGCGATGACCCTGAAAGCATTATCGATTTTGTTGTTCAGCGCCGCAGTGTATTTATGACCGGCCATTTCGGCAAGCGCATCGATTATCGGCATAAACAAATCGGTGCCGTAGTTGCTTTTCTTTTGCTGCATGACGGCCGTGATTCTTTCCAGTCCTGCGCCGGTATCGACGTATCTTGCGCCGAGCTCGTTCAGTTTGCCGTCCTCGGCACGGTTGTACTGGATAAAGACGAGGTTCCACAGCTCGATAAATCTGGCGCAGCCGGCGTTGACGCCGCACTTGTGGCCGGGGACATCCTTTTTGTCACAGGCGTCGGGGCCGAGGTCGATATGTATTTCGCTGCAGGGCCCGCACGGGCCTGTCCGGCCCATTTCCCAGAAGTTATCTTTTCTGCCGAAGCGCAGGACCCGCTCGGGGGGTATCTTTGTCACCTTCGTCCAGAGTGCCGCCGCCTCGGCGTCGGCGGGCAGCCCGTCGTGCTCGTCGCCTGCAAAGACGGTTGCCCACAGCCGGTCGGGGTTGATTTGCAAGACCTGCGTCAGAAGCTGCCAGGCCCATTCGATGGCCTCGGCCTTGAAGTAATCGTCGAACGACCAGTTGCCTAACATTTCAAAAAAGGTATGGTGATAGCCGTCGCGGCCGACTTCTTCGAGGTCGTTGTGTTTACCGCTGACACGAAGGCACTTCTGGCTGTTCGCGGCCCGGGGATATTGCGGGGTTTTCAAACCCAGAAATATGTCCTTGAACTGGTTCATCCCCGCATTGGTAAAAAGCAGTGTGTCGTCGCTTGCAGGGACGATTGGCGAGCTGGGGACAAAAGTGTGGTCCCTGTCCTTAAAGAAATCTATGAAGGCGGTTCTTGTCTGCTTTGCACTTAGCGTCATATATCATCCGGATAGTTTTAACGAGCGGGCGCAGACGGTTTCGCCATTGTGCGCCGTCATTTTTCCTCCACCAGGCCTTTGGCGATGAGAATTTTGTTCTTTAACTCCTCGCAGAGGTCTTTATTTTCGAGCAGGTATTGTTTGGCCTTTTCTCTTCCCTGCCCGAGGCGGATACTGCCGTAGTTCAGCCAGGAGCCGCTCTTTTGGACAATGTCACAGGCCGTACCCATATCGATAAGGTCGCCCTCATAGCTTATACCGCTGTCGAACATAATATCGAACTCGGTATCACGGAAGGGCGGGGCAATTTTGTTTTTGACGACTCTTGCCCTGACCCTGTTGCCGACGGCGCTTCCGGCGTCCTTTATGGTAGTAATTCGCCGGATGTCGATTCGCACGGAGCTGTAGAACTTCAGGGCCCTTCCGCCGGTCGTGGTTTCCGGGTTGCCGAACATCACGCCGATTTTCATTCTAATCTGGTTGATGAAAATCAGGGCGGTCTTGCTCCTGCCTATGACGGCGGTGAGCTTTCTCATTGCCTGGCTCATCAGCCGGGCCTGCAGCCCGACGTGTACGTCGCCCATTTCACCTTCGATTTCCGCCGCCGGCGTCAGGGCGGCGACCGAATCGACGACTATGACGTCAACGGAATTGGAACGGATGAGCATCTCGGTTATCTCGAGCGCCTGTTCACCGGTGTCGGGCTGGCTGACTAACAGACTGTTTACATCGACTCCAAGCCGTTTTGCCCAGGTGGTATCGAGTGCGTGCTCGGCGTCGATGAATGCGGCGACGCCGCCTTTTTGCTGGGCGTTGGCGATTACGTGAAGCGCAAGGGTCGTCTTGCCCGAGGACTCCGGGCCGTACAGTTCCGTTACCCGGCCGCGCGGCACGCCTACACCGCCGAGGGCGATGTCGAGCGAAAGTGAGCCGGTGGGAATACCTTCTATTTTGGCATACAGGTGTTCGTCCATCTGCATAATCGCGCCCTGGCCGTACTGCTTTTCGATTTGTGCGATGACCCGCTCGAGTGCGGTTCCCTGACTGGATGTTTCGCCCTTTTTTGTTTTTGCCATTTTCACAATCTCCAAATTTGCCTATGTCTGCTGCTGCAGGTCGTAACTGCCTAATAGCGTATATACAGGGCCCTCGGCTGTCAACTGACTTTGATAAACACAAACCGAATCAGCCGATAAACGGCCGAGCCGGAAATCTTTATAGGCCGCGAGAAGTTCGGCTAATTTGGCACCGGCCCTGGGATTTCTGACTCTACAGAGTGTCAGGTGGGCTGTGAAGGGGCGATTGTCCTCGGCGAAGCCCGCCTTGGTTAAGTGCAGCTCGAGGTCGTTTTGCAGCTCGGCGAGTTTCTCGCCGCCGGCGCCGGTGCCCACCCACACAACTTTGGCGGTTCTGCCGCCAAAGTAGCCGACTTTTTCGATATCGATATCAAAGCCGCTGTGTCCGGCTGCGACCTGTCCGGTTATCTCGCATACCTCGAGCATCTGCTTATCCTTAATCTCGCCGAGGAATTTCAGCGTAAGATGAATGTTGTCCGGCTCGACCCATTTGACATCGCTTTTGTTGATATCGGCCCCGGCTGCAAGCTCCTGCTGCAGATGCCGCAGTGCGGTTCTGGTCTGCTCGTCAATATCTATGGCTATGAAACATCGCATAATTGGTTCCGCCGCTTAAAATGCTGTTATTTCCCGCAGGGCCTGCAGCCGGCTGTCGATGTAGTCTCCGTTTGCCGACAGCAGCCCTTTGATTGAGAAATCGGAAATCGTGTATGATGCGACGACCGTGCCGTATGCGATTGCCCTTCGCAGCGTGGCGAAGTCGGTCTTTGCCTTGTGAGCGAGATAGCCCATAAGCCCTCCGGCGAAGCTGTCGCCTGCGCCGGTGGGGTCGATGACCTCACCTGTGGGATAGGCGGGCAGGACGAATCTCTCGCCTTCGTTACTGCACAGAATCGAGCCGGATTCACCCTTTTTTATTACGGCCACCCGAGGACCCATGTCGAGAATCGCCTCACCGGCTTTTATGACGTTGTCCTCGGCCGCCAGCATTCTCGCCTCGTCGGCGTTGATTATCAGGCAGTCAATTCTTTTGAGTAGCGTCTTGAGGTCGTCGAGGTTGTTCTGAATCCAGCAGTTCATCGTGTCCGCGGCGACAAAGGTAGGTTCGTTGAGCTGGTCGAGCAACTGGATTTGAAGGGCAGGCGCAGTATTGGCCAGAAATACGAACTCACTGTCTTTGAACTCATCGGGCACCTCAGGCGGCTCTTCCGCAAGCACATTCAGCTCGACGTCTTCGGTGGTGGCCTGGTCCATAGCGCCTTTGTATGAGCCGGTCCAGCGGAAGGTCTTGCTGTGCTGTCGTATCTCAAGCCCCGCCAGGTCGATGTCCCTGCCCTCGAAGACCTCGGCTAAATCAAACGGGCAGTCGGCCCCGACGGCGCCGAGAAACCTGACCGGCGTGAAAAAACTTGCCGCCAAACTGAAATAAACAGCCGAGCCGCCAAGACAATTCTCACTGACCCCGAACGGCGTCTTTACCGTATCAATCCCAATCGAACCTGTAACCAATAGCGACACTTCTTAAATCCTTTCTCTAATTTTCTAATCTGAACTTTTTCAACGTGACATCGATTCTGACTAACGTTTTTTCCTTGCCTAACAACTGTACCGAGTCGAAGATGGGCGGGCTTATGGTTGTGCCGGTGATGGCGACGCGGAGCGGCTGGGCGACCTTGCCTAAACCGACCTGTTTTTCCTCTGCCAGTGACCGCAGCATATTCTCGATACCCTCTTTAGTGAACTTCTCCATCGCGGCCAACTTGTCCCGTACAATCCGCAGCATCGCCAGGCCGTCCGACTTGAGAAGCACCTTTTTTACCGCCTTATCATCGTACTCGATTTCGTTGTTGGCGAGAAACAAAAACCTGCACTTGCGTTCGATATCGGCCAGGGTTCTTGCACCCTCGCAGATTTTGGCGAGCTGTTCAAGAAGCTCGTCATCCGCACAGGCGACCGGTGAGTCAATGGCTTTTAAGTATTCCCTGAGATGTCCGAGCAGTTTTGCCTCGCCGAGCATTTTGATATGCTCGGTGTTGAATGCGACGAGCTTGGCCCTGTCGAACAAGCTATTGGATTTCGTCAGCCGGGACAAATCGAAACTTTCGATAAGCTCTTCGATTGGCATAATCTCTCGTTTGTCGCCCGGGTTCCAGCCGAGCAGTGCGATAAAGTTCAGCAGCGCCTTGGGCAGATAGCCGTTCCTGAAGAAATCCACGACGTTAATCTCGGGAAGCTTGACGCCGAGTTCTTTGGCCATCGCTTCGACGGCGGGCATATCGGGCGTGCTCTTTCCCTTTAGAAAATCATTCAGCTCATCGACGGTGATATTGGCGATGCGTGCAACCTCATCGAGGTCGGTGTCGGATTTGGCTTTTACTGCATTGCGAAGGGCCTTTGGCCTTTCTCGTTTGGAGAGCTTGCCGCCTGCGGCGCTGATAGTAACCGACATATGGGCGTATTTGGGAAGTTGACCAAAACCAAGCGCACGCCAGAGCATCTGCTGGCCCGGGGTATTCATAAGGTGCTCCTGACCCCGAATAACGTGCGTGACGCCCATCAGGGCATCGTCCACGATGCAGGCGAAGTTATATGTTGGCATCCCGTCGCTTTTTCGAATGATGAAATCGCCTAATTGCGCCCCGTTGAAGGTTACATCGCCGCGGACTACATCGCTGACCACAATCGGCTCGGCGGGCATTGCGAAACGAACGGTGACGGATTTGCCTTCGGCTCTCGCTTTTTCGGCCTCTGCCTCGGTCGGCAGAACGTTGGGCCTTTGGTAGATAAAGCCCTTCTTTTGTGCCTCGGCCCGTTTGCGCATTGCGTCAAGCTCCTGCCGGGTCTCGAAACAATAGTACGCTTTTTTCTCTTCGAGCAGTTGCCGGATGTACCTGTTGTATATGTCTTTTCGCTGCGACTGCAGGTAAGGTCCGTTAGGCCCGTCAACTTCCGGGCCTTCGTCCCAGTCGATACCGAGCCATTTGAGGTCGCTGATAACCTGCCTAACCGCCGTCGGCGTGTTGCGTTTTGTGTCGGTATCTTCGATGCGCAAAATGAAGACCCCGCCGGTCTTACGGGCCAAAAGCCAGTTAAACAGGGCGGTTCTTGCCCCGCCTATGTGCAGATAGCCGGTCGGGGACGGCGCAAATCGCGCTATTACCTTCTCAGACATAACTTACAATTCCGCATTAACCTCTTCAGACCGAGGAAAACATCAGGATAAACGGCGGACGCCGTCCTGTCAAGAAACGGTTGCAGCAAAGGTGGGATGGCCTGGAAACATCGTATCCCCCTTGAGAGGATAAGCTGTATGAGCCGCAAGCAGTATCGACAATCGTGGACAAAGCTGAGGTAATCTGCTAAGTTGCCTGGAAGATAGCCGCAAAACTGATAAACATCATCCTTCCGAGAAAGGGTTTCAACAGTGACGGCGGTAAACAGTAGAAACAGCAGCGACGGCCGGGACGCAGGCGATGGCCGGCTGGATTTTGTGCGAAGCATTGTTGCCGAGGACTGCAAAACGGGCAAGTGGGCCGGCAGGGTGGCGACGCGGTTTCCGCCGGAGCCGAACGGCTATCTGCATATCGGTCACGCAAAGAGCATCTGTCTGAACTTCGGCATCGCCCGCCAGTTCGGCGGCACGTGCAACCTGCGTTTCGACGACACCAACCCCGAAAAGGAAGAGCAGCAGTACGTCAATTCAATTATCGAGGACATCCGTTGGCTCGGCTTCGACTGGGGCGAGCGGCTGTATTTCGCATCCGATTATTTCGAGCAGATGTATCAATATGCCGTTCAGCTGGTAAAAGCCGGCAAGGCCTACGTCTGCGACCTTTCCGCCGATGAAATGAGGCAGTATCGCGGGACGCTGACTAAGCCGGGCAAGAACAGTCCCCATCGCGATCGCAACGTCGCCGAGAACCTCGATTTGTTCGAGCGAATAAGGACGGGTGAATTTGCGGACGGCTCGCGGACGCTGCGGGCAAAAATCGATATGGCCCATCCGAATCTGAATATGCGCGACCCGGTTATGTACCGCATCGTGCACGCAAGTCACCACCGCACAGGCGAGAAGTGGTGCATTTACCCCACTTACGACTGGGCACACGGATTGGAGGATTCCATCGAAGGGATTACCCATTCGATTTGCACTCTCGAATTCGAGAATCACAGGCCATTGTACGATTGGTTCCTCGATGCGCTGGGTGTACATCACCCGCAGCAAATCGAGTTCGC